>JAZSJE010000166.1:0-7057 GCA_045534135.1 Eubacteriales bacterium | reverse complement strand
GTATTTTCGCACTTGCTTTTGCTTTGTACTTATCTCTTGTTGTTCAATTTTCAATGACCATCGCTCCCGCTTTTCCGCGACAGCCTTAGTATTATATCACACCTACTTCGCTTTGTCAACACTTTTTTTAAAGTTTTTTTCTTTTTTTTTCGTTTTTCTTTTTTGAACAGTTTTTAGGGCTTGAAACTCTTAATTTAAGGTAAATTTCGCACAAAAATCAATAAAATTCCCCGGCGCAAATGCGAGGAATTCACATTAAAAGCAACATAATAGCAAAAAATCCGCTTCCTTTTGGAAGCGGATTCTGGTGGGCCATCAGGGACTCGAACCCCGGACCAACCGGTTATGAGCCGGTTGCTCTAACCAACTGAGCTAATGGCCCGCTTAGTCACAGCCTGTATATTATACAACATTTGTTTTTGCTTGTCAAGAACTTTTTTGCAATTTTTTTATTTTTTTTTGCTCGACAGTTTTTTCTTTTTTATTCCCCGCTTTTGTGTTATCCTATGCACATAATAAATGTAAAACAAGGAGGACCCACATCATGAAAAGAAAAAGTATTATCATAACAATATCCATCCTAATTATAATAATCGCGCTCATGTCGGCATGTACCGTTGCCACACCATCAAGCAGTAACGGTAATGCCACGTTATCACCATCGGACGAAACAAAAAAAATAGAGGAGCTTGAAGAAAAAATCCTCCTGCTTATCCAGACACAGCAACTAACTGACAACGAAAGAAAAAAGCAGATAGAGCTTCTTGAAGCAGAGATCAAACGGCTGAAGGAGTCAAAGGAAAACGAAAGCAAGCCTGAGCCCGAGCAAACAGTACCCACACAAACATTCAAATACACAATTGAAAACGGTAAAGCAATTATTACGGAAATAACAGCTACCGAGGAAAGCATTACCGTCCCGTCCGTAATCGACGGATATCAGGTGATATCTATAGGAAGTCAGGCACTGCGTTCAAATTCCGTAAAGAGCGTTATAATATCGGCAGGTATAGAAAAGCTTGATTGGTTTGCCTTCAGCGGCTGTGTCGCGCTTTCCTCTGTGTCCGTACCAAACAGCGTTACCTCTATCGGATACGGCGCATTTGACAACACCTCAAAAACACTTACGATATACTGCTCGCGGGATTCATTTGCACATAAGTACGCTCAAAGCTACGGAATAACCTACGGTATTACATAACAAAAAGCTCTTGACCAATTCGCCAGATTGTTGTATAATAGTACATATTGTACAGAAAGGACGGCGGATAGTATGCTTGAAAGCTGGAAAAAATTCCTTACATATTTGAGAAGCAAACGAAAATCAAAGAACTCTCCGTTTGTAATTCTTACAGTAGTTCTGATAATTATTATACCAAGTGTATTTGCCGTTGTTTACGGATATTTTTCCGACGATATAACGTTAATTGATCCGAACACAGTAAAGATCAGTCTTTATGACCAAAATAACTCTTTGCTTTTTTCAAAGGAAGCAAACCAATCGCATCTTTCCGATTCAGAAACGCTTGAAGCATTGTACATGATGCACTCAGAAAAAGTCGAATCAGGTCATTCTCCGTCCGAATTGCCATCCCCAAACTTCAGCTTCACTGTAAAAGGTGATGGAATTGATGAAAGATACAACTGCTATTTTTTTGAAAATGCAACATCCAGTTATATAAAAGATAAGTACGACAAGATATATTCCGTTCCAGTCGCTGCTTATAAAAGCTTTTTGCTTTCGGAATACAGCGAGGTAATATATTCAAACGCGACTCCCCCGTCGCTGACAACAGGTAACGGTGAAGTGGTGTCACCATCATCGGGAGAATGGTTTTACCGAAGAATAGACAAGAAAACCGCAATCGCGCAAAATCTGATCTTCTCAAGCACAGCGCAGACCTACAAAATAGGTGGAGCTATAGATCTTTTATTTGATCACACCCCGAATGAATGTCACGTAACCGTATATGATACCGTGGGTACTCCTATTTATGATGGTTCGCCCGAGGATCTCCCTTTTCTCACCGTAGAAAAAGGTGTAGTACTGACAGCCCACATAGATGCAAAGTGGAACGAAACCGATGAGAACGAGTTTCACGGCTCTTTATCCTATGATTTTAAAATAATAGTAGGCGATCGTTCGGAATTTTCAGTTTCCGCAACAGATATCTACCCTGGGCAGTTTATAGTTATATCGGGAACTAACATTGACGACGTATCAAAAATAATCTTCTCATCCAAAGCAAGACGTGATACGTCGGAGATCAAAGATGACGCGTTCAACAAGCTTTTTTCATTTGTTCCCACCTTTATTAAGGACGGTGACATTGCAAAGGCTATTCTTCCCATTCCGACCGGTATGTCGGAGTACGTATTTAGCTTTTCCCTGTCATACGGAGCAGCTCAACAGCGATTTACGATAAACATTCACGATACGCCCAAGACGAGCACACTCAACGTTTCGATACATCCGCAAAATGCATTGAATGCCACGTCAAGCGCGGCACAGCGGGGCTTCTCGGAGCTTACCGCCAATATCTCGAACTCTCCTCAGGATATGATACTATGGAGAAATGAATTTGTTTCTCTTAGCGATCTTGGCTTCACATCGGGATACGCTTACAATGACACTGTAATCTTTGACGACGAAGGAAATTCCTTTATATCAAAGGGTAATGAATATCTTGCGCCCTCATCAGAGGGCAAAGCGGTTCCCGCTCTGAACAACGGTCGAGTGATCAAAACAGGATACTGCGATGCGCTGGGGAATTATGTAATAATAGACCACGGCATGGGACTGAGGACTTACTACTGTTTTCTCAGTGATATGGATGTAGTCGAGGGACAGACAGTAACACTTGGAGATTCTGTCGGAAAGTGCGGAAGAAACGGAATACTTTCCTCTGACGGAGTACTTATTCTCTGCTCGGTATATGATATTCTTATAGATCCCGATTTTATAATAGGAAAGAAAATATAGATTTAATATTGCGGCGGGGCTGTTTCCCCTGCCGCTTTATTTTATACCGCAACTTTAAATTTTCAAAATCTCTTGTAAAAAATCCCTGCGTATGATATAATTGTTATATATTGTTTTTTAGGAGGTAGCTATGTTTACCATTAATGATTTTTTCTCCCGCGGAATTGTATTCAAATATTTTGCTGACAACCAGCTGGTAATAATCCTTTCAGCGGTTGCTATTATGCTGTGCGCTTACATGTTAGGAAGCATAAATTTCGCTATAATAATTTCAGGTAAGAAATACCATGAGGATATCAGAGCACATGGAAGTAAAAATGCGGGAATGACCAATATGATGAGAACATACGGTCGCTCTGCCGCTGCTTTTACACTTATAGGTGACGCGGCAAAGGCTATCCTTTCCTGCCTTTTGGGCTATGCCGTATTGGGACAGCTCGGTGCTTTTATAGGCGGTCTTTTCTCTATAATAGGTCACGTATTCCCAATATTCTACCGTTTTAAGGGCGGAAAGGGTGTAGTAACCGCGTTTGCGACAGTACTCATGTGCGACCCATTCGTATTTCTGATACTTTTAGTCCTTTTTGTTCTGATCGTTCTTTTCACAAAGTACATATCTCTTGGCTCTATTATGTGTATGATGATCTATCCCATTATACATTTCAAGGCATATGAGTTTATGAGCGCATGGTCATTAGGAGCAACCGTTGCCTCTCCTTATATGATATTTACCGTAGGAATAGCCATCATAATAGTTGCTAAGCACGCAAAGAACATTAAAAGACTTCTTCACGGTCAGGAAAGCAAATTCTCCTTCAAAAAGAGTGTCAAAGCTCCCGAGCAAACAGATAGCGACAACAAATAATCGAGCGCCATGGAACAAAACCTCTTAATAATATCCTCGCTTATCATTGAAAGCGCGAAAAAAGGTCTGTTTAAAAAGGCTGTTTTTTCAAAGCCAACAGATAAAAGCATAGTAAAAACCGTTTTCACGGTAAAGATCATCTCGGGTAAGCCTACACTTCAGGCAGAAACCTTTCATAAGGACAATAAAGCTACTCACAAAAACTTTACTCTCTCCGAGCTGGATTGTAATTTACTCGCGCAAGTATCAAAAGAATATATGCAGATCAATCTTATTTGCAACAGTGCCGAGTGCGAATATAAACGTTCTTCCTCAGGAAAATCTGTGATACTTAACGATAAAAAGGTCGCAAGACTTCTTGACGGCGCCAATGAAAACGCGGTACTCACGGCAGAGTCAAACGACAAAAAGAAAAATCGGATTTTGAGCGGTGACGAGCCGTTTTTGAAGCTGCTTGGAGTATCCGACGCAAACGGCAGAGTTTATGACAAAAAGCAATCAAAGTTCAGACAGATAAACCGCTTTCTCGAAATAATACGCGACAGTGAGGACAAGCTTCCGAAGGACAGCATCCGCATCTGCGATCTTTGTTGCGGCAAGAGCTATCTTTCCTTTGCCGCCTACCACTATTTTGCAGTAGTAAAGCAAATGAAGGTAAGCATGAGCGGAGTTGACCTCAAGCCTGACGTAATCGACCACTGCACAAGAGTTGCCAAGCAGCTCGGCTTTGACGGACTTGAGTTTATCTGCATGGACATAAACGATTATTCGCCAAGCGTCCTTCCCTCTCTGGTGATATCACTTCACGCATGCGATATAGCTACCGACATCGTTTTAAAAAAAGCAGCGAAGTGGAAGACCGACGTTATCCTTTCAACACCTTGCTGTCACCATGAATTAAATCATAACATTGATTGCGAGGCACTGTCGTTTATAACCGATCACTCCATGCTCAGACAAAAGCTGTGCGATGCCGCAACCGACGCTCTCAGGCTTTGCAGACTTGAGGCGCAAGGCTATTCAACATCAACCATAGAGTTGATAGATCCCAACGAAACACCAAAAAACGTCATGCTGCGCGCTATAAAAAAGAAAAAATTTGACCCCTCATCTCCCGAGGCTAAGGCTGCTATGCAACGCTATGTTGAAGCAAAAAGCTTTCTGTGCGGTGGCAAGGACACCTCTACGCTTCACTTTTAAGATGCACTCAAGGAATAACAATGACGTACCACAACGCAATAAAATTCATTAAAAATTCTCCAAATACAGTTTCCAACGAAATATCGGCGCACGAAAGGATTTCACTTCTTTTCAAGGCACTTGGAAATCCGCAAAAAAGCATAAAATATATACGTCTTGCGGGGAGCAACGGAAAAACTGTTTCGGCTCGAATGATAATTTCAATTCTCAACGAGGCTAAGATAGTAAACGGCTGTCTTTCAATGCCCATACACGAGGAAATACGCGATAACGTAAGAATAAACGGCATTCCCGTTTCTATGGAAGAAACGGTAGGATACGTTGAGAAAATATGTCAGGCTATATCAAATATAAATAAAGATCTCAAAGAAAACGGCACTGAGTTCACGCCTACAACAAACGAAATAATGCTGTGCATAGCTCTCCTGGCTTTTTCTAAGCATAAATGCTCGCTCTGCGTGTTTGAATGCGATCATAACGGAGAGGATCCGTCACGCTTTCTCCCTCCCCCGCTTGCCGCTGTTATATGTGGAAAAATACCCAGCAACGACTCGGGCGAAATAAGCAAAATAAGGTCGTACATTTGCACAGGCATAAAGGAAATTATAAGCGTCCCTCAAAATCAGGATGCGTATAAGATAATCTCCGACACGTGTGCCGCTGTAAACTGTAGACTTACAATGCCTGCGAGAAAGGATTTTAATGTAACACACCTTACCTTGGGGGGAACGAGCTTCTCCTACAAGGGAACAGACTATTCACTCCGCATATGCGGAAAATTCCAGACGACCAATGCGCTTACCGCAATTGAAACTTCCGAAACGCTTACACGCTGCGGATACAAGATAGCGCACGATGCCGTAAAAAAAGGACTTCTATCGGTAATTGCTCCGTGCAAATTCGAGGTCCTGTCAATTTCTCCGACAATTATAGCGGACAGCACACATTCGACCGTAGCTATCGGCACAGTATGCGATTCTCTTGCGGATTTCAAGGATATGACAGGAACAAAAATAAGGCTTTGCCTGCCCGATGGTGAGCTTGTGACACAGTATATATCCGCTCTTGTCGAAAGAGGATATGAAATTGAGAAGATATCGGTACTCGCATCCGAAGGCACTAAAGAAAAAGTTCAGAACGAGCACTCCTTCCCTACTAACGTTTTAAAAAACGTAAAGCTCACGGTAAAGGATTCTTTAGCGGAACTGCGATCCGATAGTATACTGCTCATTTCGGGCGATAGCAATTTCACGCAAAAAATACGCTACGAATTGCTCGCGGTGCTTGGATTTTAAAAGCAAAAAAACACTACCTGAGGTAGTGTTTTTTTATTATACCGTCAATGATGCGTAGACGTAAAGCGACCCAAGACACACCAGCGGCTTTGAGTCCTTTTTCGCTTGTGCTTTTGCTATATCAAACGCATCCTTTATGCTACTGCTTGGATATGCATCTATTCCCGCATTACAAAGGACCTGAGCATATTCGGTCGCATCAAGCGCGCGGGGGCTGTCGGGAGTAAGCGTAAATGCCTTGCTCGCGACCGAAGCAAGATCTTTCGCTATTGCTGTGTAATCCTTATCACGAAGAACACCCGTCAAAAGATAGATCTTTTCCTCTCCAAAATAAAGCTTTATGCTTTCAACGGCAGCGGCTATTCCCTGAGGATTATGCGCCCCGTCGAAAATGATCAAAGGGTCTTTTGAAAGCACCTCAAATCTCGCGGGCCACCTTGCGCCTGCAAGTCCCAGCCTTATAGCTTCATCACTTATATGAAGTCCTCTCTCTCTCAAAATATCGATCGCGCTGAGCACCGATGCCGCATTTCTCGGCTGGTAAGCACCCAGAAGTGAGATAGCTATATCCTTGTGCTCGCCAAAATCAAATCTTGTTCCCTCAAGAGTCATTTCCTTTACGCAAAGCTTTTCATATTGAGTGGTATAAAAATCCGAGCCGCAGGACACAGCCTTATTGCTGATAACAGCCTTTGCCTCCTCATCATCTCCACC
>JAZSJE010000069.1:0-3192 GCA_045534135.1 Eubacteriales bacterium | reverse complement strand
ACCGTCTTCCCAAAATACGTTACTGTATCTGAATTTGGGTCGATCTGCATATCCCCGCTCTTGGCTACAATGCCATTTACGGTAACGTTTTTTCCACGTATTGCCCGTTTTGCATCAGCTCTTGAGCAGCAACCGCTAGATCCGAGAAGTTTGTCCAATCTCATTAAAATACCTCTTAAAGCAAATCCTTAGATCTTCTTTTTATCTTTACCTGTGTACAAAGTATACCTATAAACATCAATGCGCAACCGATATAGCCTATCCATGAGATAGAATCTATGCCGAATATTGCTCCGCCTATGGCACTGAATGCCGACTCGGTAGAAAGAATTATTACCGCATAGGTAGGATCGGCATGCTTCTGTCCAACTACCTGCAAGGTATACGCACAGCCGCTTGAGAATATTCCAAGATAAAGCAGCTCCCACTTTGCTTCCATAAGGATCTGCATATCTATCTCCTCGAAGATAAAGGTACATATTATTCCAAGCACAGCACAAACCGCGAACTGTCCCCATGAATAGTGAAGTGGGCGTATTTTCTTTCCAAAATGATCTATAAGCATAACGTGAGCTGTCCAACAAAATGCTCCGATAAGAAGCAAAAGCTCGCCAAATCCAAAGGAAATACCATCGCCCGGCTTATAACAAAGCAAAAACAGTCCTACAAGTGCAAACACGGCTCCTATCCACACCTGAACTCCCGTTTTTCTTCTGAAAAGAACGAGATATACGATAGGAACGAATATCATATAAAGCGCCGTGATAAAGCCGGATATTCCCGCACTTGCCGTTTGTTGAATTCCGTACTGCTGAAGTGAAAGAGCGCAGAACAAAACTATACCTGTTATGACCGATGCCTTAAAAGTAAGCGCTCTTTCTGCCTTATCTGTCTTGCCGCGCTCAAACAAAAGCACTATCGGCAACAAAAAGATGATACAAATGGTAAACCTTACTCCGATCATAGTAAACGTACCGATCAGATCTGAGGCAGTAACCTGTGCTACAAATGCAAAACCCCATATTATCGCCGCAAGAAAAAGCGCGGCATTTGAAGTCCATTTAGTTCTCATCGCTCTTGATCTCTCCTGCGACAGCCGCAAATGACTTGAACGCGATCAATTCCTTATCGTAATTTTTTTGATGCAAAAGCTCGCTATGTAAAACTATAACCGTATCCTCAGGCAAGCAGCCAAATACAGATTTATTATCCTTGTACATCTGAGTGTCGGTAAGTAAGAGTGCGTAATCGTCAATAGCGCACGCGGGCTTTTTGCCAAAAACGTGCTTTAGTGGCATAAAGCGTTCAACCGACACAGATGCCTTCAATATCTCCTCATACAGCCATCTATCCATCAAAATAACAGAGCCCATCCCTGTCTGTAGCTGAGAATTAAGAGTGTTAAACTCCTGTACGTTAAAGGTGCGCTCCTTTACGTAAAGCTGTTCTCCGTTTTCATCTAATACGCCTTCGATCGCTACAAGGCGTTCGGTAGAGTATATTTTGTGGGTTATAAGTCCAGCATTCGTATCCTCATCCTTGCCAAACTCCTCGGGAATATACTCCGTAAGTATTTTTTCTATATCCATATATTGATCTGCGGCAAGCTCAGCCGATCCCGCATACGTAACATTGAGTTCATCATACTCGGTAGTACATGACTGAGAAATGCATATTGAGAACACCGCTACAAAGAACACAATAATTATTGTCACCCACTTGTAGTGATACCAAAAATTATCCAGCCAGGTTAAAAATTTCCCCTTTTTAACTACTATACCGTCTGTATATTGCTTATCTTCTCTCATTTTTTCACTCCTCAAAAACGCAACGAAGGGCTGTTACGCATGCAACAGTCCCTACGTCGTCTGATTTTTTACGCTCTGAAAACGTCCAAAATCTTTATTTCAATAATCTTTCCCTTACTAGTGATCGCCTGTACGACTGCACCCTTTTTCTTACCTATAAGAGCCGCTCCCACGGGAGAACGGTCGGATATCTTATTTTCAAAGGGATCCGCCTCGTTAGATCCAACGATCTTAAACTCGCACTCAACTCCGTCACGCAATATCTTTACACTGGAGCCAAGACCTACTGTACCGTTATCGCTTTCCTCAACTACTATAGCGTGCTGAATAAGCTCCTCAAGCTCCTTTATTCTTGTAAAGCACTTGGTTTGCTCGTTCTTTGCCGCGTCATACTCTGCGTTCTCGGAAAGGTCACCAAAGGAGCGTGCTTCTGCGATCGCAACCTTGATTTCTTCCATTCTTACTTTTGTAAGATACTCGTACTCGTCCTGAAGCTTTTTAAAGCCTTCTTTTGTATATTTCTGTTCTGCTGCCATTTTTATTGTGCTCCTTTAATTATTTTTATCAAATTGTTCTATTGCTTTTTGCAATTGATTATCCTTTTCATCAGGCATGTCGTAAACGTTGTATTCCTTAGCTTCCTCACTAAGCTTAATCTCAACGTCGGGCTTTATACCAACACCGTCATAGCCCTCGCTCTTTGCGGATTTATACATGTGGGTCGTAAACTTGACCGCACCCTTAAGACCGAATGCCTCCAGAGAATACGTTGTCTGCATTTTACCCTTACCAAATGTTGTAGTTCCGACTACGGTTCCAATATTATAGTCCTTAAACGTTGCGGTGAAAAGCTCTCCCGCGCTTGCTGTATTTTCGTTGCAAAGGACCACAACGTCGAGATCCTTATACCTTCCAATGTCCTCCTTGGAAACGTTACAGCCTGCGTAATCGCCGCTAAATGACGAAACCACAGAAACCTTTTTCTCGCTTATATTTCCCTTTTTGTCCTCGGTGCGTATATACACGTCACCCTCATTGAGAAAATAGCTGAGCACCGCTGCAACCGATATCTCATATCCGCCGGGATTATAGCGCACGTCTATAACAAACTTTTCGCAGCCCTTGGATTTAAGATCCTCAATAGCATCCTTAAATTGAGTAGGTGTTGTCAGGTCAAAAGAGCTGATCTTTACAATCCCGATCTTTGCGTCTAACGTAGAAACATGTGAATATACCGATTCGGTAATAACCTCGCGTCTGCTTACCTTAAACTCAAGCTCCTCGTAGGATTCACCGACCTTACGAAGAACAGTAAACTCAGATTTGTTATTTTCCAAGCCCTTCAGACGCTTGAACGCTTCATCATATCCAAGCGAATTTACAG
>JAZSJE010000254.1:0-5007 GCA_045534135.1 Eubacteriales bacterium | reverse complement strand
TCTTATTTTCCATCATTCGCCCAAGCTCTGCTACAAGTGCAGGATCAGCCTCGGGTGTGTCCTTTAAAGGAAAGTCTATTCCCATGGCGTCATACTTTTCTATACAAAGCTTTCTAAACGGCAAAAGCTCTATTTTTTCAATACAGTCAAACCTATCCTTAAGAGCATACAGGTTTTTGAGCGACTGCTCACCATCGGTAAGGTCGGGAATTATAACCTGCCGTATCCATACTCTCTTTTTCATTTGATCAAGCTTTTCCAAGAAAAGATCGACCTTGGAAATTGAGCATCCGCATTTGCTTTTATAATCCTCATCGCTCGTATATTTATAATCAAGCAAAACCAGATCGCAAAGCGAAAGCAGTTCCTCTACGTGCGAATTATATACGCATCCGCTGGTATCAAGAGCACAGTTTATACCCTCGCTTTTGCATATCCTGAAAAGCTCGGCAACAAATTCTGCTTGAAGCAAAGGCTCTCCGCCCGAAACGGTAAGTCCTCCGTCGTTGCCAAAATAGGCCTTAAGTCTGCGTATCTTTTCCGCCATCGCCTCTGCTGTTATAAGGGTACCGCCCTCGATCTCCCACGTATCGGGATTATGGCAGCAAACGCAGCGAAGCGGACAGCCCTGCATAAAGACCACGGCTCGCACCCCAGGACCGTCGACAGTGCCCAGACTTTGAAAGGAATGTATTCTTCCCTGCATAGCTTACATCTTGTCGTGGAAGGTACGCTTTATAACTTCCCTCTGCTGCTCACGTGAAAGCTTACAGAAATTAACCGCGTAACCTGAAACTCTTATGGTAAGATTAGGATATTCCTCAGGATTTTCATATGCCTTCATAAGAAGCTCTCTGTTCATAACGTTTACGTTAAGATGGTGAGCGTTATTGGAGAAGTATCCGTCAATAACCGTAACAAGATTGTTGACCTTGTCCTCTCTTGTCTTGCCAAGCGCGTCGGGCACGATAGAGAAGGTATTGGAAATACCGTCACGCGCATATACGTAAGGAAGCTTGGATACAGAGTTGAGCGAAGCAAGCGCACCGTTTTCCTCGCGGTTATGCATAGGGTTCGCACCAGGAGCAAATGGTTCTCCCTCGTGTCTTCCGTCAGGAGTAGCTCCGGTTTTCTTTCCGTATACCACGTTACTGGTTATTGTAAGCACAGAAAGAGTGTGCTCTGCATTTCTGTAAGTAGGAGTCTTCTTAAGCTCCATGATAACGTCACGAAGTATATCCTGTGCCATCTCGTCAACTCTGTCATCATCGTTTCCAAACTTGGGGAAATCTCCCTCGGTAATGAAATCAACTATAATGCCATCCTCGTTGCGTACAGGACGTACCTTCGCGTACTTAATAGCCGACATTGAGTCAACAAGAACCGAAAGTCCCGCAACCCCAAATGCCATAAGCCTGTTTACGTCGGTATCGTGAAGTGCCATCTGTATCTTTTCATAAGCATATTTATCATGCATATAATGAATACAGTTCATCGTATTTACGTAAAGCTTACAGAGCCAGACAAGATATCTGTCAAAACGAGCCTTTACAGCATCATATTCAAGCACCTCATCCTGCATAGGCTCCTCCTGCGGTCCTAAGCGAGTGCCGAATACGTTATCATAGCCACCGTTGATCGCAAGAAGCAAGAGCTTTGCAAGATTAGTACGCGCTCCGAAGAACTGCATCTGCTTGCCTACCTTCATTGCAGACACACAGCAAGCAATGGCATAGTCATCCCCATATGTCATACGCATAAGATCGTCATTCTCATACTGTATAGCATCGGTATCTATAGAAACCTTAGCGCAGAATTTCTTAAAGCCATCGGGAAGATGCACGCTCCAAAGCACCGTAAGGTTAGGCTCGGGAGCAGGTCCTAAGGTATAGAGCGTATTCAAAAATCTGAAGGAGCTCTTGGTAACAAGCGCGCGGTTATTCTTACCCATACCTCCGATGCTCTCGGTTATCCACATAGGATCACCGCCGAAAAGCTCGTTATATTCGGGTGTGCGCAGATGTCTTGCTGAACGAAGCTTTATAACAAGATCGTCTATAAGCTCCTGCGCGCCAGCCTCGTCAAGAATACCCGCCTGCATATCTCTCTCAATGTAAATATCAAAGAACGTAGAGCAACGTCCAAAGGACATAGCAGCACCGTTCTGCTCCTTGTTAGCCGCAAGATATCCAAAATACGTCCATTGGATAGCCTCTCTTGCGTTTTCAGCAGGTCTGCTTATATCAAAGCCGTATATCTCACCCATTTTCTTGAGCTTTTTGAGAAAATCTATCTGGCTGTACAGCTCCTCGAGAAGTTTTATGTTGTCAGCATTCATATCTCTCTGACCGACAGTCTTCTTATCTGCTATCTTCTGCTCGATAAGCACGTCAACACCGTAAAGCGCTATTCTACGATAGTCACCGATTATTCTTCCTCTGCCGTACGCGTCGGGAAGTCCTGTAAGAAGCGCGCAGTGTCTTGCCGCCTTCATCTCGTCGGTATAAACGCGGAAAACTCCGTCGTTATGTGTGGTACGGTAAGTAAAGTATTCCTCTATCCGATCGGAAAGCTTATATCCGTAAGCCTCACACGCGGAGCGTGCCATACGGATACCGCCAAAGGGGTTTACACCTCTCTTAAGAGGCTCGTCCGTCTGAAGTCCCACAATGATCTCTTTTT
The DNA here is from genome assembly GCA_045534135.1 of Eubacteriales bacterium. Taxonomy (GTDB): domain Bacteria; phylum Bacillota; class Clostridia; order Oscillospirales; family CAG-272; genus HGM12713. Next base: position 2,325 of record JAZSJE010000254.1, on the reverse strand, counting down.
CCTTGTCGATATAGCCCGCTCCGTAATTGCACAGCGAGGAAACGGTAGTGGTATCTATATCTCTGACACCGCCCTTTTCCCTTTCCTCCGCCTGAAGCTCCTTAAGGCGCGCATTAAGTGCCTTAGTACGCTCGGTAGCCTCTGCTAAAAAGCTGTCATTACCGTAATAAGGTGTGTAGTTTTTGTTGATAAAATCGCGAACGTTTATCGTGCTTTGCCATTCTCCGCCGATAAAGTCCTTCCATGCATTAAATTCCATGATCTGTCCTACCTTTCCGTTTTTTACTTTGCTCCAAAGAGTGCCTATAAAAAAACAAAGCACCCCCAATATTGGAGCTGCCCAGACGGTCGGCTTTGAAGGATATTCTCCTCCGTTTTGGTGCACTGTGTTAATTCACATTCCGCCAGCACCTCAACAATTTTATTATACCATACCTACTTTATTCTGTCAATATATTTTTTAACTTCACAAAAATTTTCGTCATATTCAAAAAACAAACTCATACAGGAGGAACTTTATGTTGTTACAAATCCCATATGACAGACGTCGCGCCGTACAATATGCCAGACGTTGGGCTCTCGCTCGCAATCCCCTTTTCATTGATTTTACAGGTCAAGGCGGAAACTGCACAAATTTTGTATCTCAATGCATTTTCGCGGGGGCGCCCGTAATGAATTACACTAAGACGTTTGGGTGGTATTATATATCCTCCACAGACCGCGCCCCCGCCTGGAGCGGTGTCGACGAGCTTTACAATTTTCTGACGGGAGCTCCCGATTTTGCTATGCAAAACAAGGGCTACGGGCCCTTTGCGACAGACGCGAGAAATTCACGGACGCTTGAAATAGGTGACGTTATCCAGCTAGCGGATTCAAGCGGCAGCTTTTATCATTCGCTGATAATAAGCGAATTTACACCCGATGACATTCTCGTGTGCGCACAATCCGATGACGCTCTTGACCGACCGCTCTCAAGCTACAATTATGCCTCGCTCAGAGCGCTTCATATAGAAGGAGCTATGATTTATGTTGACGAGGAAACCCGTTTTAACAACATTTTTAATGCCATTTCCCTGCCCGCTCCTCCCTCAATGATATAAGGTAAAGTCCTCAAATCTCCGTTAAGGAATAAATTTAAAATTTATCGCAAGCCGTAGGGCAGGAGCTTGCCCCTACAGTTCAAGCAGTGCAGTTTATAAAAAGAGCGGAAGTTTTACCTTCCGCTCCCATTTTTTAGTATGTAAGCTTGACCTCTTTTCCTGTTCTTGAGGACTCGTAAATACCCATAAGCATTGCCTGAAGCTGAACTGCCTCGTCAATATTCGCGCTGGGTGTCTTATCATTTCTGATGCAATCAATAAAGTGATCTATCTCACATTCAAAAATACCGCCCGAGAAATCTCCAGTAATATCCTCCTCGATCACATTCTCACCGTCAGCTCGGTAAAGCTTGAAGGGCTCGTAGGTAAATCCTGCCTTATCTCCCGCGATCTGAGTAGAATTGTTTACAGGTCCGTTGAATGACCATGAGGTTTCAAAGATAAGCTGAGCGCCATTTTCAAAGCGGAATATACCACTTGCTGAATCCTCGACGTCAAATTTATAATCAGGGACCTCAGCACCTGACCATGCGTTTGTAGCCGAAACCTCACCCGTTACGGGATCGACCTTGGGCTCCTCGCGATAGTCACCTATTTTATAAATTGCGGTTGCCGAGACCGAAACAGGCTTTGGACAACCCATCATATACCATGCGAGATCAATTCTGTGCACACCGATATCTATAATAGGACCGCCTCCCGCATATTTTGAGCAGGAGAACCAACCACCTGGAATACCTCTTTGACGAACGTAAGCGGTCTTTCCGTAATAAACCTCTCCAAGAACACCGTCGTCAACGAGCTTTCTTGCGTGAACCGCAGATTTCGCGAAACGAAGCGGAACGGCAAGCATAAATTTAACACCGTTTTTTTCAACCGCTGCCTTAAGCTCAAGAGCATCCTCAAAGTTATGGCACACGGGCTTTTCACACATTACGTGGCAACCCGCATTTGCCGCCGCTATGGACACGGGAGCATGAGCCGCGGGCCAGGTGCAAACGTCTACGTAATCGGGCTTGCAGCTTGCAAGAAGCTCCTCTACTGAGCTGTATGCCGCGGGAATATTAAACTCCTTTGCGAATTTTTTTGCTTTTTCGAAATCAATATCCGCACACGCAATGACCTCAACGTCATCTCTTTTCATATACACAGGCATATGAGCGCTTTTGCAAATATTACCTGTGCCAACGACCGCTACCTTGATCTTTTCCATTTCTATACCTCC
>JAZSJE010000140.1:0-7206 GCA_045534135.1 Eubacteriales bacterium | reverse complement strand
TAATAGAAGCACCCACTGTCCAACACTTGTTAAAGTTTACGTTGCCCCTTGCCCAACCTACGATACCAGCCATACCTGTTATTGCATCATCTTTTTGAGCATACTCGCAAGTAATGGTACCTGTATACTTAACATTAGTCAAAGTAGAACCTGCCCCGACAATAGCAATAACACCTGAGGGATTCTTTGTATACGTATCCTGGTTAGTTACTCTGATATTTACGTTTGAAACTATGTTTTCAAGAGTAACCTTTTCATTGTACTGCCAACCGTCACCAAGAGGCGAAAATGCAGGGCATGGACGTCCATTACCGTCAGCTGTCATTGTACCTGTAAGTTTAAGATTTCTTACAGTTGCGTTGTTCATAGCATAGAATACAGCCGCACTGTTTTCGGAATACTTGAAAGAATATCCGTTTCCGTCAAAAATAAAGTTTTTGGTCGTTTTTCCAAATCTCGTTGCAGGAATATCAATATCCTGTGTCAGATAGATCTTCTTCTCTGCTTCAAGGTCAGAAAAGGCATTTACAAGCTCTTCGTAAGAGCTTACTGCAATCCATTCGCTCGGTGCAGTCTGCCAAGGCTTTGACCAGCTTGATACAGGGAGTGTAAGGTTCCCCTCTGCCGCACTCGCAGGAATAGCCCAAAGGCAAGCAGAAACGAGCATTGTAAGAATTACTAAAATAGAAATAAGCTTTTTCATTCTCAGTTCTCCTTTATATTTTTATATAAATATACATATTTATTGTAAACTATTTACGGCATTTTGTCAAGTTTTTTTATCCGTTTTAGTGCGAATATACAAATTTTCTATGTTATCTACAAAATTAATTTTTTTCTTTTGTCTATATTACATATCAAATCAAACGACAAAGCAGCAGAGGCTATTTTCCCCTGCTGCTTGCGTATATAATTATGCTGTTATTTGTCAAGCTCCTCTTTTATTGTTTCTACCCAACCTTGGAAGCATATCCACTTCAAAAGAAATAGTGTTACCGTCAGCTGTAAGTATTTGAAGTTGCTTGTCCCGTGGATATGAAAGTAACTATGCCGCTTATTTATTCAATTCCTTGTTTATACACGCAACCCAACCTTCAACCTCATCCACACTAAAAGCTTCAATCTTATTGTCATCAGTACGTATCATGAGATAATCTCCTTGTGGATAAGCATTCTTTATTTTATCAAGCGAAATGAAATAAGAAACGTCACCGTCGTTGTTTTTGATCTTTTGTGAATAATATTCCAAGGCATCCTCAGTAAGAACAAGCCATCCCGACGGATCACCCTTTTTACGACGAACACGAGGCCCCGCGCAAATTATTTTTCTTTCCGTAGAGATTTTAGCGATGAGGTCGTTGGGTGCCATAAAAGATCTGGATTTAGCTCTCACATAAAAAAACCATACAACAATAGCTCCAACCGCATGACCGTAATAAAAGAAAATATACACAGAATTAAGAACTCCCATCATACGAGTCAAGTTCAACATATTGGCACTAACAATAATACCAATACACAAATATGCCGCAAGTAATCCTGAAAATATTGCACGCTTTATAAACCTTGAGTTGTTTTTATTAAAGCTTATGTAATTCATCTTTTGGGTTCTCCTCTCCGTTTCTCTTAGGCACCTTCATAGCATCTAAATCTTTATATGCACCGTAAAAAATCTTTCCTTTTTCTGTGTCAACAGATTTCGTTACATACTCATATTCGTCATATTCGTCATCTTCGCAACCGTATTCTCCCGAGCAAAAATGCCTTTCAAGGCTCGATGTTTTGTCAATGAGCTCACCGAAGCCATAAAGCACGAACGAGGATATCCAGGATATCAAAGAGCCACCTGCCGCAATTGCCAAGCCGATGAACAGCTCGCGTATTATAATCTTGGCTTCCTCACTCGGGAAAGACAAAAAATAATTAACTAAGCCTATGATGCAAGACAGAATAATGCCTATCCAGCATATCACCTTAGCTAACATCTTGATCTTTTTGCCAATATTGGCGTACATTGTGTCGTTTAATTTCATATAAACGCCCTCCTTAAAAATATAAAAATAAAAAAGTGCGACAGCCGAAGCCGACGCACTAAAAAACGCAAACTCCGATTGTCGCCAAACAAACCAAGTAAAGACAAGAAAACTCTTTTTCAGACCCTAAACCTGTTAGAATTTGCGTTTTTATCAAACTCTTATAAATTTAGAGTAGCACAAAAAGAGTATAGTTATCCCTTGGAAAAATATACTTGTCTTTTACTTATTTAGTTTGTTTGGCAATAACAGTATACCACGTTTTTTTTAGTTTGGCAATATATTTTGACAAAAAAGGAGCAGACCACAGTCCGCTCCTGATTTTCTATTATTCTATATAAGAAACAATTTTGCCGCGTTGTTGTAAAATATATCCTCTCGCTGCTCGTCTGTAAGCTCTACCTTCATAAATCTTTCAAGCTCACTTTCGGGGGTCCATAAAGGATAGTCGGTTCCAAAAAGCACTCTGTCTGTGCCGTAGGCAAATATCAGCTCTCTTGCCTTCTCAGCTGAAATTGCGTAAAGCGACGACGAACAGTCAACCAGAAAATTCTTATACTTGGTTAGCTTTTCTGTTGCTTCCTCCCATATCGACCAACCACCAAAATGTGCGCCTATAACAGTTAAATTGGGATACCTTTCAAGTATAGGGATCAATCTGTTTGGATTGGAGTAATCGTAACGGTTATCCCCCGTGTGAATAAGCATAGGTAGTCTGCCCTCGCAAAGCTCGTACATTTTGTGCATGCGGCTGTCATCAAGCTGTACTCTTTGAATATCGGGGTGAAGCTTTACTCCCTTTAACCCAAGACTTATTATTTCATTTACATCTGCTTCAATATCCTCGCTATCGTGATGCAGGGTTCCAAGTCCCGTAAATCTGCCGTTGCTCTGGGCTACGGTCCGCGCTATAAAATTATTTATACTCGAAACCTGCTTTGGAGTGGTCGCGACAGATTGCACCACAAAATGCTCTATCCCCGCTTTTTCTCCATGCTCAAGAAGTGTTGATATCCTACCGTCAAGGCTTGGCGGCAGCTCGTAAAAATTCGCGGTAGCGTCAGATGCCTTTTGCGCTATTTTATCGGGATATATATGGCAGTGCGCATCAATAATTCTGTATTTTTTCATACTTTAATCACCTCTTTAATTTACCGTTAAAGTATATCACGAAATTCTTTTTCTGTCAATATTATTCGATCTCCTTTTGCAAAATTGCTATGCGTAACAAACAAATTCATAAACAAGAAAGAGCGACCTTGCGGTCGCTCTTTCTTGTTATTAGATTACTCCTCTACCTCGAAAGCGTCCTTATCAAGTCCGCATACGGGGCAAACGAAATCATCGGGAAGATCCTCCCAAGCCGTTCCGGGAGCTATTCCGTTGTCGGGGTCACCAAGTGCGGGATCGTATTCATATCCGCAGGGGCATACGTATTTCATAGTCTTAATTCCTTTCAATATATAAGTTTATTTTATTATATCCAAGAATAAGGGTGGAATTGCACCACACCTGTATTCTTTTTCCTTTATATAGCTTTTTGACGCAAGTGAGATATGCTCTCCCTGGCATCTATTGACCAGCATAAGTATTACTTTCCCATCATTATCTCGGAGATAATATCAAGCACCTTCTGGTAGCAACCTCCGCAACCTGTAGAGCAATGTGTAACGTTCTGAACGTCCTCAAATGCCTCTATCACACTCTCGAACTTTTTGTTTGACTCCAGCGCGTTTGCTATATCTGCATAGCTAACCTTTTTACAATTACAAACCATATAATTTTCTACCATTTTACTGTTCTCCCTTATTGTTATTATTTTTATCAATTCAGATTACTTTTTATTCGTATGCTAGGTAACAACAACCGTAACAACGAAGACTCTTGCAAACTGTGATCGCCACCCTCAATACCCCTAAGAGCAAAGCACTCTGTATCACTATATCCCACAAAATCGAATATACCCTTTCCTATCTCACGTTTGTATAGAAAATGGCGCTTCCGTATCTCTATAAACACAGGCATCATCATTCCTTGTATCAAGAAAATGACAGCATTCGGTCTTTCCATATGGCTCACCGAAATACTGCATCGCATATTTCACGTTTTTGACCCTGTTGTAAGGATATACAACCGAAAGCTTTATACATCATAGTATCATAGTATCATAATTTCTGAATTTTTGCAAGTGTTTTTCATAAATTCAGACCATATATATCACAGTTCTCCTCAAAAAAGAGAGCAGACCGAAATCTACTCCCTTAAATGTATTGATTTTATTACTTGAAGTATCTCGCGGGAAGTCCCTCGAATGCCTTTCCGTGTCTTGCCTCGTCACGGTAGCTTCTCGTGTGCTTCAAAGCTCTGCTTAGCGGAATCTTTTGCTGACTTTGCTGATTCAAGAGCAATAGCGAATGCCGCCCATGTAATATCCTGCTTGCATTTGACCTGAACATACAAAAGCTCCGTAACACAGAGAAAAAAGGAAGAATTGGCCTTGATCTGTTTCCCCTGAACGCCTCTTAGCACAATTCTCCGCAACTGAATACACACTCAAAAAACAAGGATTTCAACGATCCTCTTTTTGCCGTGCTCTTTTTCGCCTTATTTTGAGCCGCTGTTCAGCTTTCTGTATTCCGACGGCGTGATCCCCGTTTCCCTTTTGAACATTTTTATAAACTGTGAGGGAGTATTGTATCCGCAATCATAGCAGATATTGAGAATGTCCGTGTCGTTTTTTGATAATTGCCACTTTGCCCGATTGATGCGGATCTCGGTAAGCCATCTTATAAAGGTTTTTCCGACTTCTTTACGGAACAATGCAGAGAAATAAGACGGTGTGATATTACATTCCTTTGCCACCTTATTCAGCGTCAGGTCAGCGGACACGTCTGTCAAGACCATCGTCATAGCCCGAAGGACCAACGGACTATATGCTTCATTACTTATTTTAAGCTTCGAGCCATTATCAAGCACCGTGCACAGCATTGCGTTCAGCAGGTGGTTAATGAGCTGCTCACGTCGCTTATCATTTCGGAAATAGACCTTTGTAAGTGCTTCAATTATCGATAGCGCATCACTCGAAACGTTATACCATATTCTCGGGCAAAAGGCAAGAGAGGATATGATATCCTTATCTACAACGATCTCCGAAAAAGATATTACGGTAGAACTGGACAGATTAGTGTTTTGTGACTCGATGCGATGATAGTCGTTTGGGGTGATCAGAAACAGGCAGTTGTCGGTCAGCTTGTGCTCGATGCCATTCAGCACACACACCCCACCGCAATTGCGGTACAATATTATCTCGTAATAATCGTGTCGGTGCGCTACGTAGCTCGTATCTCCCGTTTTCGTGTGGATATGTATACTTGAACCAAAAAGCTGGTCCTTTTCAAATCTGAATATTTCTTGCATACTCTTTGACTTTCTTTTGTAATTTTATTATAATATATCACAAAATCATAAAAAAGTCAATCTACACATTAAAATAGTACTTGAAAATTACTTATAAAAATGATATTCTATAATTAAATTAATGCAACGAGGTACCCAAGCTTTGAATACGAATGAATTTAAGTACGGAAGTGTCCTTAAGGTAACGCGTTACGATACCGAGCAGGATGTTGAAAAGCATTTTTCTCTTATGCGCGACTGCGGCATGGATACAGTAGTTATATGGCCGGCTGCCTTTTGGTGGGAAGACAAAAAGGAAGGATATCCCTTTAACACGGGTAAAATGATACTACGAAAAGCCGAGCAATACGGTATCAAGGTCATAATGGAGCTTGCGGGACAGCTTTCGGTCTTTGAGTATATACCCGATTTTATGATGAAAAAGGAATTCCATCCCACGAAAAAGGACGGAAGCCGTGAGTTTGGCTACAACAGCTTCGGATATTTAAGCTATTTCAATCCGGAGGTAAATGAGCTTATCTGCAAGCATTTTGAAAAAACGGCAAACGCCTACAAGGATTTCCCCGCCCTTATCGCTTACGACGTTTTTAACGAAACGATGTTCAGCTCCTACGATAAATATACGATCGAGGAGTTCCGCGGCTGGTTAAAGGAAAAGTACGGCAGCATTGAATATTTAAACGAGGTGTGGGAAAGAACCTACAGCGACTGGTCACAGATCGAATACGAGGAATGGAAATGGATGAGCGTTGCACCTGAGGTCGATTTTGGCGCGTTCAAAAAGGCTTCCATCGGAAGATTTTTAAAGAAATGGTGTGACGCAATAAAAAAAGCAGACTCCGTTCATCCCCTTATCGCAGACAATATTCATTCTATGGTCTCCCCCGGCTGCTGCTATGAACGTCCTCAGGACGATCTCATTCTCAAGGACGTTGCTGATGAGATCGGCATGTCCTTCTACCCCAAGCAGATACGCGGAACTATGGAAAACGCGCTTCGTCACGAGGTGTTCGACTCATTTTACACCGCTTCGAAGCGTGATGGCTTCTATATATCCGAGATGCAGACGCATATTCAGGCGTTATATAATCCTACTACCTGCGTGCGCCCCTATGAGTTAAAGCGGTGGTGCCTTGAAGCGTACTCGGCAGGGGCAAAGGGCCTTATCTACTGGATGTGGAGACCCTTTAACAAGGGACTTCAGACGATGGGCAGAGGTTTGGTTGATTACAAGGACAGACCAACGGAAAGATATCATCTGGCAAAAGAGCTTTCATATATATTTGAAAGATACGGCGCTCTTACCCCGATAAAGAGCAAGATAGGTATTCTCTTCGATCCCGTTTGCGACGATTTCACAAGATGCTTCGCTCGCTCATACGGTCTTGAAGATGCTCTTTACAACCAGTCGATCTTCGGCGCATACAAAGCGGCGTTCGACCTTGGCGTTAAGACGGATATCATCACCTTGGAGGAGGTCGGCAATTACGAGGCGGTAGTACTTACAAACAATCTCGTTATCGACACTAAGCGTGCGGATATCTTCAAGGACTACGTCAAAAACGGCGGAAAGCTGATCATAGACGGCAGGTTCGGTGTGATAATTGACGAATCGTTAGTTAACGCAGACCTGCCCGGAGGCAAGATGAACGAGCTTTGCGGAGTAGATTACCTCGACAGCGACTACGAGCAGCTTGACTTTACCTACAACGGCACTAAGATCAAGGGAAAGTATATAAGCCAGTTCGTAGAGGTC
>JAZSJE010000251.1:0-6049 GCA_045534135.1 Eubacteriales bacterium | reverse complement strand
CCTCAGCATCCATAACGTCTGCCCATACGGCGTCAAGCACCTCTCTACCTCTATCATCATAGCCGTATCCGCTTGTGGGAGCAAAAACCGCGTCGCTGACACGGTGCTCCTTGAATGCGTCCATTACCTTTTTTGTATTAGCAAAGGACACTTTGTCTATATCGGCAAAGATGGGAGCGAGTTCTCGCTCCGCATCCTCTGCCAACTTCATTATTCTTTGTGAAAATTCCATTGATTATCCTCTTTTTAAGATATACTTCTCGGCAAGCTCTACGCACGCCTCCACGTCACCCATATCGCAGCACTCGACAGACGTATGAATATAGCGTGTCGGTATAGACAGCGCGCCTACCATTGCTCCGCCCGCAGTCAGCTGCATAGACGAGGTGTCGGTCCCTCCTGCTACGAGGACCTCCTTCTGAAAAGCTATTTTGTGCTCCTTCGCAAGAGAGCAAAGCTCCTTTACTACCTCCTCGTGGCATATTACCGAGCTATCCTTTATCTTTATGGCAGCACCCTTTCCAAGCGCGCACGCCATTGACTTCGCTCCGGGTACGTCGCCCGTGCGGGTAACGTCAAAGCATATTGCCTCGGTCGGCTGTATTCTGTAGGTAGCTGTCTTGCTTCCGCGGCAGCCTACCTCCTCCTGCACCGAGAATACGAAATATACGTCAGCATCAAGCATGACACCCGAAAGTCTTTCGGCAAGCGCAAGAAGCGCAAGACAGCCTACTCTGTCATCAAGCGGTCTGCCCGCAACTCGCTTTTTGCAAAGGCGGTATATCTCACCCGCGCCCACAAAGGCATCGCCTATTCTGACACGACGCTCGGCTTCCTTCTTGTCCTTCGCTCCGATATCTATATATACCGTATCCTGCTTTGGCTCGCTTCTCGCGTCATCATTGGGTACAAGCACACCTATAACTCCGCTCTCGGACACTACCTTACTGTAAGCGGATGCGCCAAGGCTTATACCGCCCACTGTAGCTACTCGAATAAGTCCGCTGTCCTCAATAAAGTTGACAAGAAATCCTATCTCATCCATATGAGCGCAAAGCATTATTTTCTTCTCGCCCGTTCTTCCCTTTTTTAAGGCGATGAGATTTCCAAGCGTGTCGACCTCTGTTGCGTCAACGTATTTTTCTATTTTTTTGTTCAGCAGAGCGCACAATCCGCCCTCTCTGCCCGAGAGAGCGGGTTGCGCACAAAGCTGCTTTAGCGTTGTGTATAGATTCATATTTTTTCCTTTATCAAGCAAGTCCCTTATCAGAAATATATGCATAGACCTGACTCATAATGCCGTCGTGTCCTGCCTTGCTGGGATGGCCCTCTGCTCCCTTAACGTTCTCAGCATTATAGGTAAGCTTGAAGGAATAGATTCCGGCAGCCTCACCGCCAAGCTCTGCAATGGCGGAGTTGACCTGAGCCTCCTCATATTCGATTCCTGTCCAAACACCGCTTACCCAAAGGATCTTTACATCAGATCCGTACTTTGAACGGATAGTTTCCATAAGTGCCTTAGCTTCCTTGCCAACGATGTTAGCATCGGTATAGTGCTGAGAATGACCGTCTGTGGACTTAAGGTAGTGGTCATTTGTTCCGAGGTTTATAACTACGAGGTCGGGAGTTCTCTCAAAGCTGTACATGTTGGTAGTGCTTCTGTTATAAGAGGTTCTGGTGTAGAACTCACCCATCTTTGCACTGAACCAGGTATGCGCAAGACCGATACCGCTCTCGGAAACTATAGAGTAGTCGGCATCAAGCATCTGAGCTGTGCGGTATGCGTAACCAAAGGTTCCGTCCTCCCAGTCAGCGCCGTTTATACCCTGAGCGCTTCCTCCGCCTTTAATAGTGGTGTCGCCCGCGGAGCCCATTCCGCAGGTAAGGCTATCGCCTATAAACTCAATGTAAAAATCTTTATCTGCGGGGGGGATATCAAGGATACCTGTGTAGGTAAGCTTGATAAAGTCGAGAAGCGCGTAGTTCGACTCGGTCTGCTTAACTATACGGATCGTATGCTCGCCTGCTTCGCTGAAGTTAGCGATGGTAAGTGTTTTTACACCGTCGCTTGAAGTAACGTGGAACTTACCTGTTTCACGCTTAGTTCCGAAATAAGTGTCGGGAACTCTAACTCCGTCTACAAATACAGCAAGATAAGCCTCGTTATCCTTCTTTGCCGTGCACTGAAGATCAAGAGTGACCTCGCCTATGAATGCGCCCTTAAACTCGATTCCCGAAGCTACCATGTCAACGCCGATACCGACTCCGTCGATCCACTGTGTTCTTCCAAGGTGCTTAACAAGCTCGGCATGCTCCTCATATTCAAAGAAAAGCGATTCCATGATAAGATCACTATCCGACCACTCAAATACGTGCTCGGGCTCTTTTTTAGTGGTCGACTGTGTAGTAGGCGTTGTTGTTGCAGTCGTCTGAGTAGTGGGCTGTGTGGTAGGCTTTGTTGTTCCCTCTGTGGGATTTGTACCTGTGGGATTTGTAGGGGTAGTGTTTTCATTGCTCTGATCATTTGTATCAGAGCTGCCGGAATTACATGCAAAAAGTGCCATAGGTATCATAGCAAGTATTAAAAGCAGAGAAACTGCCGTAATTATCTTTTTCATATATATCTCCTTTAATCAAATCATCAACCGAGAAGCTTCTTGTTGTTGATAAACTCAATAAGAGTCTTGCTCGCGTTTATGTTAGCCTGTGCAGAGGGGTGACTGGACTGTCCAGCAGCATCTCCGGGGAGAGTGACCGTATATATGCCCGCGCTCTCTCCGCCAAGCTCGGCTATTGCCGTGTCGATCGCGGTCCAGGTAGCACTGTTTCTTCCAAGCATTCCGCTTGCATATACTATCGGAACATTGCCGTAGTTATCACGAATAATTCCAATAAGCTTTTTTACTGCTGCCTTGGTCTTGGTCGTATCTGTTTTGCCGGAACTAGTTAACGCTTCATCGTTAGTTCCAAGATTTATTACTACAAGATCGGGAACGCGCGCGTTTTCAAAATCAAATGGATATTTCTCATTGTTAGCAAGCTCGCGGTTATAGGAATAAGAGCCGTAGTGGTCAAATATAGTTCTTCCTCCAAGCCAGCTTCCGTCCATAGCAATTGCGCTCTCCGAGACTATAGAGTAATCTGCGTTAAATTCTTGCGCGGTAAGATATGCGTAGGTTTTTGTTCCGTCGGAATAATCAGTCACGTTCGTGCCCGCATAGAGGTTTTCCGCGCCATTTACTCCCGCGGTACCCTGACCGCTGGTAATACTGTCACCGATAAACTCTATGTAAAGCTCCTTGTCAGCGGGCTTTTCAGTAAGCTCACCTGTCACATAAAGCTCCTCAAAGCACGCAAGGCAGTTTCTGGGGCCTGTCTGCTTAACTATACGGATCGTATGCTTTCCGGGCTTGCCGAAATAAGCAAGCGGGATCTCCTCGGTGCCGTCAAAAACACGGGCAGCTCCCTCGGTGCGGTTTCCGTTGTCATCGTAGATATCCTCTATTCTGACTCCGTCTATATACACTGTGAAATAGCAGCCTGCGTATCTGCTCTCCTGTCCGCCTACCTTCTCAACGGAGATCTTAATGATCACTTCGCCCACAAACGTGCCCGTAAACTCAACTCCGGTTCCTACGTAGTCACAGCAAAGCCCGCCGTCAGCAACTAAGGTTCTGCCAATGCGCTTGAAGTATGCGAGGTCCGCATTATTATCAAAGGAATAGGTCTTTTCAACAAGCTCATTTTTCTCCTCCTCGGTATCCTCCGAGGGCTTGTTCTGTGTGTTATTATTGTTTTCTTCTTCGTTACCGTCGTTTGTGTTTCCGTTGTTTGTCGTACCCTGAGTTCCCTGAGTTCCCTGAGTTCCTTGAGTTCCTTGGGTTCCCTGGGTGCCCTGAGTAGCCTCGGGGCCGGTCGTGCCGTCGGTATCATCAGTAGAGGAATTGCAGCTAAAAAGAGCCAAAGGCATCATTGCCAATATCAGAACTACCGCAATTACCGCAAATATTTTCTTCATATTTATTACCTTTCCTATTTTATCATTCGCCTACAGGAAGTATTCCCTTTTCCTTTATAAAGCCGAGAAGTCCTTCCGCAGCCTTAACGTGACCTGCCGCATCGGTATGCTTCTGGCCGCCGAGTCTGTTGGTGTATATCTGGTATATGTAAAGACCTGCCGCCTCACCGCCAAGCTCCTCAATTACCTCAGCAGCTATCGCGTTTCTGCAATCGTTTGCCTCAAGATCCTCCTCGGGATTAGCCTCGGTTATATCGTAAGTCCAGATTATTTTAACGTTCTCACCGTGAGTTTCCTTCAAGAATTCAAGATATTCCTTAGCCGTCTGTCTGAACATCTCATCGGTAGGTCTTTCTTCCTTGGGAATGTTGTTGTCGTTCTTACCGATATTAAGAACTATAAGGTCAGGGGTTCTTCCGTTTTCAAAATCATAGTCCGCGTTATTATCTCTGTAGAAGGAGTTCTTCTTGTAGTAGAAGGGTGCGGTAATATGACCTGTAACACCTCCGCCTATATTTCCCTTAAACCAGCTTCCCGCAACTCCCATACCGCTAACGCCGAGTATCGAGATGTCAGCGTCAAGCGCCTCAGCCGTAATAAAGGATACGCTTGCAGTACCGTCCTCGTACATAGAGGTCTGAGCTATAGAAGGCGACTGCTCGGGAGTACCGTTGTAGTTACCCATTCCGCAGATAAGGTCTGAGCCTACAAACTCTACAAAATATTCTCTGTTGGCAGGACGCTCACCGAGTGTTCCGTCGATGTTAAGCGTTGAGAACTGACCGCGTGCATATCTCGCCTCGGTCTGCTTCACAACTCTAATGTGATGCTCTCCCTCAGCTTCGCCAAAATCAGCAAGTGTCAATACTACTTTCTTTCCAACCTTAGCTTTTATTCTTTCCTCCTGGCGGACTCCGTCAACGTAAACAGTATAATAAATACCGTTGCTACTACCCGAGGTGATAATCGCTTCTACAGTAAGGTATACCTTTCCCTTCATAGTACCCTGGAACTCTATTCCCGAACCTACGTTATCGCAAGCAACCCCTCTGTTGCTAACAGAGTATCTACCGTTTATCTTGATCTTGTCAAGATTGTCCTTTATCTTATATTCGGTACCTGCAAGTGTATCATCCTTGCCTGTCGTGGTTGCGGACGTTGACGAATCGCTTGTGGCATCAGGCTCCGAATTACACGCGAACAATGCAAACGGCAACGTAGCCAGCAAAAGAAGTATTGCAACCAATGTAATTATTTTTTTCATATTTCTCTCCTTTTGTATGTTTTTATTATGGCTGAAGCGAGATCACGCACAGCCTCATAATCGTTAATACACGCCACGCAAGCGGGCGAATGCAGATACCTGGTAGGGACCGACACAGCCAACACCTTGATGCCGCCAAGCACCTTGTGTATGTGTCCCGCATCGTTACCTCCCGAAACGTATCTCTTGCTTTGAGCCTTTATACCCTCAGACTTGCCAAGCTCAAGCGCAAAATCCACGATATTCCTGTCATAGATCGTAGAACGGTCTGCGACCGATATAGCGGCGCCACCTCCTACGTCAGCGACCCTTCGGTGCGCCTCGGTGTCGGGTCGATCGCTTATAGCGGTGGTTTCAAGCACGATGCTGAGATCAGGAGTGATTCGCCTTGCCGCCGCATCCGCGCCCGAGTATCCGATCTCCTCTCGGACAGTAAAGCAAAAATAAACGTCAACGTCAGTCTGCGGGGGATGCTTCCTGAAATCCGCCATTATCTCCAGCATTGCCGCGCAGCCCATTCTGTCGTCAAGCGCCTTACACTTGAGTGTATCTCCATCCTTGCCGAAGGTGTAAAATTCAGAATCAAAGGTGGCGAATGCGCCTATTCTGACAAGCCGCTGTGCCGCTTCCATATCCTTTGCTCCTATGTCGATATAGAGCTTATCGGCAGGAGTTGCCTTTTCGCGTACGTCCGTTTACCCCAGTGCAACGAACACAAAACCTATGACACCGTTTATAAGTCCTTCATTACCCTCGATCGTTATCTT
>JAZSJE010000171.1:0-5624 GCA_045534135.1 Eubacteriales bacterium | reverse complement strand
GCCATATCGCTTCGCGCGCAGAGAAGCTGATCCGCGGCGCTTGCTATGGGAGACTGTGCGCTGTCGGTAAGTGCGATAACGTCAGCTCCCGATCTTTTTGCGAAGGTAACCGCGTTGATCATCTTTTTGGAATAGCGCGGAAAGCTGATAGCGACCATAACGTCGCCCTCTGAAATGCTTATAAGCTGTTCGTATATCTCGGTGATAGAGGTAGCCATAATGTATTTGACGTCGTCGAATATCATATTGAGGCTGTGGTTGAGCGACTGTGCGAGGACCGACGAAGAGCCGAGTCCTACGACGTATATATGTTTTGCATCGACGAGGCTGTTGACAGCCGCCTCAAAAGCGGTATGGTCGATGTCTTCTATAGTGCGTTTTATCTTGTCGATATCCGAGATCAATACCTTTGAGAGCACGTCGCCGTTGCCGATAAGGTTGTTGGTGATCTCCATACGCTGAAAGGAGTTGAGCTTGGCGCGGACTATCTCCTGAAGCGAATGCTGAAAGTCGGGATATCCGTCGTATCCGAGCTCTATCGCGAAGCGAACGACGGTCGATTCCGAGACCTTTACTGCAGCACCCAGCTTTGATGCGGTCATATACGCCGCCTTGTCGTAGTTGTTCAAAATATATTCGGATATTATCTTCTGGCTCTTTGAAAAGCCTGACATTCTGTCCTGAATTTCGCTCAAAAGATTACGTTTCATAATTTTCTCCCGTGTGTCGTGAAATACGGCAAAGTGAAGGATGATGGTCTTGATGCAAAAATGCATACATAATTATTATACCGCTAATTTTGTGGAAAGTCAAGTTCTTTCGTGTTTTTTGTCAAAATAGTTGAAAACGGCAAGAAGCGCTAAGAAGCGGCAAATGATAAAAAGCCGCTTTTACCATTTTCTGATGGCAAAGCGGCTTTATACTCAACTGTTTTTTTGTTTTGAACGACGGTTGGTAGGGCAGATCTTTTTCTTAATCCTTATGACAGTGGTCGGTGAAAAATCCCTCGAGGTCGACCTCGTAAGAGCCTTCCTCTGTCTTTTTAAAGCCTACGGCTTTGATAAGACGCTCGGTCTGCTCGTCGTCCACCGAGCCCTTATAGAACGCGTAATGCACGCCGCACAGGTCGATGAAATTGAGCGTACCTCTGCCGAGCACGAACATAGCCTCGAAGTCGAAGCCGTCCTTTACGGGCGCGAGGTCGTAGACCATACCGCCCTTGTCGGTGAGCTTGAATTGGCAAACTCCCGCCAGCACGTCGTCAACCGTTGCCGAGTAGGCAAGCAGGTCGGGGTTATACGTTACGTTGCAGGCAAGGCAGATCCTTTCTTGCTCAGCTTTAGATTGAATGGGTAAAACCTTGAGCATTTTTTCTTCCTTTCATTTATTTAAAGCGCTTTCTCCAAAGAGATATTCAAGTTCATCCGAGGTAAGATAGCGCCATTTTCCCGCTTCGAGCGAGCCAAGGGTTATACTGCCCAGAGCAACTCGGCAAAGTCGGGTTATTTTCAAGTCTTGGGTCTGGCACATCTTGCGTATCTGCCTGTTTCTGCCCTCGTACAGAGTCATACGAAGCGTAGTTGAGGAGGTACCGGTGCCAATTATTTCGGTTTTTACGGGTAGTATTTCATATCCGTCTATCAGCATTGGCGCACGTAGCGCCGCAAGCTGCGCGGGGCTTACGTTGCCCTTGACTGTGACGTGATATATTTTTGGTATCTCGTGCTTGGGGTGCGTGAGGCGATTTGTAAGCTCACCGTCATTGGTAAGTATAAGTAGTCCGTCGGAGTCCATATCGAGTCTGCCGACTGGATAGACTCTTGAGCTCACCGTTTTCAGAAGATCGGTGACCGTTTTTCTGCCTTTTTCATCGGATAGGGTAGTGACGTATCCGCGCGGCTTGTTGAGAAGAATATAGAGCTTTTCGTCGTTGCTTTTTTGCAGTGTCGTGCCCTTATATTCCACAGTGTCACGGTCGGGATCTATGCGTTGACCGAGCAGAGCGATCTCTCCGTTTACTCTGACGTGTCCTTTTTTGATCTCCTCCTCGGCAGCGCGGCGTGACATAATGCCGCAGTCCGAGAAGTATTTCTGGAGCTTTATAGGTTCCATAAAATCCTCGTTTATTTTTTGTGTCGAGCCTCTGCCGTATAGGCACAGGTCAGAGGGCTGCTTGAGCTTTTACCTTCCGTGAAAACTGTTAAAGCTGCCAGCTGCTTGCCCTTTTGAACAGGCGCAAATTCAAGACGGCGGTAAGCCTCTATTTTGTAGCTGAAATCCTTTTTGCCCTTTGGGAGCGTCAGTGCCAGCGGCAGAGTGTTAGTTAAAAGCACGTAATCCTCCTTGCCGCCCGTGAGCAAAAAGGGATAGGAAAATTCGCCTTCCTCAAAGAGTGTCACACGCTCAAAGGTATTAAAGCCGTAATTCAGCATGGCAGTATGATCATTCCAATCGTCAGGCGCGTTTAGGGTCACGCTGATAAGCGTAAGTCCGTTGCGCTCCGCCGCGCTGACAAGACATCTTCCCGTTTTTTTGGTAAAGCCTGTTTTGAGTCCTATTGCCCCCTCATATCGGTTGAGCATTTTGTTATGATTGTAAAGATAGCGTACAGCCTCTCCGTCGGGGCTTTCAGATGTCACACCTTGCGGGATAGTCGATTTTTTGGTAGACGCTATCTTGCGCAGTGTTGGATTTTTCAAGAGCTCGGCAGAGATCAGCGCCAGATCATGCGCTGTGGTGTAATGGCGCTCGTCGTAAAGCCCGTGGGGATTTACAAAATGAGTATCCGAAAGTCCAAGCTCTACTGCCTTCTCGTTCATCTTATGCGCGAATGCCGTTACGCTTCCCGAGGCTGCTATGGCAAGTGCCGTTGCGGCATCGTTTGCTGAGGCGAGCATAAGCGCGTAGAGAAGCTCCTCTACCGTGAGTATCTCGCCCTCGCACAGATATACCGACGAGCCCTCAACGTTTACGGCATCCCTTGGGATCGAAACCGCCTTTTTCAGTGGGAGCAGCTCGGATACGACCAAAGCGGTCATTATCTTTGTTGTGCTTGCCATGCCCATGCGCTCATCTGCGTTTTTCTCAAAAAGCACCGAGCCGTCGGATGCGTCTATCAAAATAGCGCTTTTTGCTGAGAGCGATATATTTTGGGCAAAAACCGATAGCTTAAGGCTAAGAATAATACAAACGCACAGTAAAAGGGCGGGGAGCCGCAGGGTGAATATTTTCATTTGTTACCTCGGGATTTCACTTTTTTCTACCTTATATATATGGGTAGAGAAAAGGAAAAATACCGAGTATATCAGTCCTCAAAGCTTGCTGAGCTGCCCTTGTTCTTTGTGAAGATATCCTTCAATCTTGCGATAATGTCGGGAGTTCTTTCGATAATGTCGGCTATCTGGTCGATAGGATCGGACTTGCCGTTGTCGGCAATGCTGAGAAAATCAACTCCGCCATCGCTGTCGCAAACCAGAAATCCTACGGGAGTAATAGAAAGACCTGTTCCTCCTCCGCCGCCGAAGTTCTGGGGACGGGGCTGAGCGTCTTTCTTGGAGTTATAGTCGATTCCGCCCGAGGCTACGCCCATGGAAATCTTGGAGATAGGAATGATAACAGTGCCGCCTGCCGCGGTGATAGGCTCGCCAACGATGGTGTTAGCATCAACCATAGCACGGATATTTTCCAGAGATGAGCGGATTATTTCGGGAATTTTGTGTTCGTTTGCCATAATACAATTCCTTTCGTATATGATGTAATATAGATGAATTTTTATTTTTAGGGAAGCTGTTAATTTCCCGCTTTTTTCTTTTCGTTTTCAATGGTTCGACCTATGAGCTTTATCAGGGCAGCGCAGGCTATATGGATGATATGCCATACGCGCAGCGTAAAGGAGAGCTTAACGTCGATATCGCTCTTTTGAGCAAGAAAATCGGCATTGACGTTTACGTCGTCCGGCTCTGTCGGAAGCTTTACGCGCTTGACCTCGTTGAGCACCGCAAAAAGCACGTTTATGGACTGAGATACGGCACCGTAGGCTATTGCCGTGCTTGCCGCATCGCCCGTGGCTACGGTAATGTTAACTCGGGTCAGCTTAAGTCGGGCATGTCCGAAGGTCTTTTTTATAACCACCTTGGCGACGGAGGTTATAAGTGATACTGTGTCAAGAATATCTCTTGCCGTGCGTTTCTTTTTGTGCTTTTCCTTGAGCTGATCTTCCTTTTGCTTCTTGGTGTCCTTTTCGCGCTGCTTCAAAGCCTTTTTGCGCAGCTTCTTTCGTATTCTTGCCGCCTTTCTCGCGCTCATTGAATGTCTGTATTTTTTCTTTTTATCCGAGAGGAGATCTATTTTTATAAAAAGCACTCGCAGAGTGAGCGAAAGCTCCTCATCGTATTCAATGATAAGAGTGCACCTGAGTGTAAGAAGGAATATGAAAAACAATAGGATACAGACAAAAATTATCATAAATTCCTCCTTTCTCGTTTTCTCGGCTTAGTATTTGCTTTTGACGGGACGATTATTCTTCGTCGGGAATGCTCTCGCCTGCCGCATCGTCGGTGTCAATAGAAAGCTGGTCGTTATCCTCCTCTAAAACGGGAGTGTCCTCCTTAGGCGGAAGCATTATCTCGGTTTCGGGAAGCTCTGTGAGTGAGCGCAGACCGAATACACGAAGAAACTTTTCTGTGGTCGCGTAGAGCATAGGTCTGCCCGGTGCGTCAAGTCTGCCGCACGCCTCGATGAGAGCTTTGTCTATAAGCGAGTTGACCGCATATGAGCTGTCAACACCGCGCACCTGGTCGATAAAGCTACGTGTTACTGGCTGATTGTATGCCACTATCGCAAGCACCTCCATAGATGAAGCCGACAGGTTACCGCCGCGGCGGATGCCCAGTGCCTCTCTTATGTAAGGCGCGTATTGCTCCTTTGTACAAAATTGGCAGCTATCATCAAAGGTGAGCAAAGTGATTCCGCGCTTTGAGCCCTCGGAGTTGTATTCCTCGCTCATGTGCTTGATAAGCGTTTTTGTGTTACGCAGATCAAGGCCTAACACCTCCGCTATCTTTTCGTATTTTACGGGATAGCCCGCCGCGTAGAGTATAGCCTCTATAGCTCCCTCGATGCTTTTTATCTGCTGCATGCCATCGGCATCCAGTGGAGCCTTGGTGATTTTTTCATCTGCCATATCGTTACCTTCCTTTTTTCTCCTACTTTTCTCGTTCTTTTCTTGAAAGAAAAGAACCAAAAGAACTTCATACCGGAGGGTTATTATTGACTTGGTTTGAGCGCTGACATAGGTACGCACAAGCCTAAAGGTTGAGTTTGGTCAAGCTTTTTAAAGCTTGCGGGTTATAGGGCAGAGCCCTAAAAAGAGCTTCATGCTAAGGATTTTTATTGTTGGATAGTCAGCTGTTCATCCTCTTTAGTATCGAGGAGATACTGGCTTTCCTCAATGTCGTCGGCATTGGTGTTGAGGATAAATCTCGTGTTAGCATCCAGCAATGCGTTCTCGCTGTTCCATTCACCGTCGACGCTGTCTGCCACCAATAGCTTACGGACCTTGATAAGCTCAAGTACACCGAGAAATGATGCTATCATGTCGGGTAGCGTAGCCTCGTTTATGAGAA
>JAZSJE010000186.1:0-2687 GCA_045534135.1 Eubacteriales bacterium | reverse complement strand
GTGATCCTAAGGATGCTACTGTATTTATCTCGCACGGCGACTGCTATGATGACGCTAAGTACCTTAGCGACCGCATAGCCTCGGAGCTTGGAGCAAAGGCGATAACGGTAGAATACATCGGACCCGTAATAGGCTCGCACTCGGGTCCCGGAACCCTTGCGTTATTCCACGTTGGTAAGGGGAGGTAATCGATGAGAATAGATGCTGTAATGTTAAAATCTATGCTCGTTTCGGGCGCTAACGCTCTTGACAACGAGAAAGAAGCGATAAACAATATGAATGTCTTTCCCGTCCCCGATGGAGATACGGGTATAAATATGTCACTTACTCTTGGAAGCGTAAGATCGCTTGACGGTGAGTATAATTCTGCGGGAGTGCTTGCGGGAGATGCCGCATCGGCAGTGCTTCGCAGCGCAAGAGGAAACTCGGGCGCTATACTTTCTCTGTTCTTCAGAGGACTCGCTAAGGCATGGAAGCAGAATAAAACGGTGGGTGTTGACGCGCTCGCGGCAGGCTTCAGACGAGGCTGCGACGAGGCGTACAGAGCAGTTCTTAAGCCCTCTGAGGGAACGATACTGACTGTAATGCGTCGCTCTGCCGAGGAGGCGGCAAAGGCGCTTGAAAAAGGAAAATATTCAGACGCAACACTTGTTGAGTATTTCAAATTTATCATCAAAAAGGCTCAGGCATCGCTCAACGATACTCCTAAGCTCCTTCCCGTATTGAGAGAGGTCGGAGTCGTCGACGCGGGCGGCGCGGGATTTGTTACCGTGCTTAACGGAATGATGGCGGCACTTGAGGGCAAGCCCATAGAGATGCTTGCCGCTCCCGAAAAAACAGCGGCAGCGGATTTCTCGGAATTCGACACGGCAGACATCACCTTCCCCTACTGCACAGAGTGCGTAGTTGAGAAATTCCCACAGTTCGAGGGAGAGGGACACGCGCGCGCGCTTCACGAGCTGGTTGGCTCTATCGGAGATAGCGTTGTATTTATTGAGGACGAAACCATAATCAAGCTTCACGTACACACCGACCACCCCGGTAAGGTGCTCGAGAAGGCGGGAGATTACGGAATGCTTCTCACTGTTAAGATAGAGAATATGAGAAATCAGCACTCCGAGCTTGTTGCTAAGGAGGAGGCTAAGACCGAAAAGCAGGTACAGGTGGCAGAGCCCGAAAACGATTACGGATTTGTTGCCGTTTGTATGGGCCGCGGTGTATCGGATACCTTCAGAGATCTTGGCGCGGATACGATAATTCATGGCGGACAGACTATGAATCCCAGTACGCAGGATATAATCGACGGAGTTCGCAGGACCCCCGCAAAGACAGTATTCGTATTGCCTAACAATAAGAATATTTATATGGTTGCCGAGCAGGCTGCAAAGCTTGTAAAGGACCGTAAGGTGGTCGTAATGAATACCAAGAGCGTTCCTCAGGGAATTTCGGCAATGATAGTATTTAATCCCGAGGGCAACGTTGACGAAAACGTTGCGGCTATGAACGAGGCGGTTGAGGGAGTTACGAGCATGTCTATTACTCAGGCGGTTCGTAATACCAGCATAGGCGGAGAAAAGATAAAGAGCGGACAGATGCTCGGTCTTGTTGACGGAAAGATCAAGTGCGTTGCCGATACTACTCAGCAGTGCGTTGAAAAGCTCGTTGACAAGATGGAGAATCCCTCCTTTGTTACTATCTTCTACGGCATAGACGTGACCTACGAGAATGCCAGAATAGCTGAGTCTGCGATCAGATCAAAGCATCAGGACGCAGAGGTTACGCTTATCTGTGGCGGTCAGCCTATTTACGATTACGTAATTTCAGTTGAATAAAAATAAAAAGGACAGCGGAGCTTATCCGCTGTCCTTTTTGTTGAAAGGTAAAAAAGTTGATTTTCAGAACTGCTGCTTGAGCTTTTCAATGCAGGAGAGGCATACTCTCTTGCCGTTGAAATAAACTATATCAGAAGCGTTGTTGCAGAAAGCGCAAGCAGGCTGATATTTCTGAAGAACTATCTTGTCATCGTCTGTGAAGATCTCGATCGCATCCTTCTGCTTTATGTCGAGTATCTTTCTTATCTCTATGGGAAGCACTATTCTGCCCAATTCATCTACTTTACGTACTACACCTGTTGATTTCATCTTTTTTCTCCTTTTTATTTTCAATTTTTTATATTTCGACTGGGTTTGATAAAACAAACTGTCGTAGAATGTCATTTGACATGTATATTATAAGATATTTGCTGCCTTTTGTCAATAGGTGTAGAGAAAAAATTTCAAAAAATTTCCATTTTTGTTTTATAAATGGAGAATTAATTTTTAGGTAGGAGGTAAAAATATCTAGAGAAGAAATAAAAAGGAGAGATGAAAATGATAAAAGGGATAAACAAACAGATGGTGGTGCTGAAGCTTGACAGTAATAGACTTTATGAGAGCGCCTGCTTTGTGCTTCGAAACGATATCGAACGCAAGAAGCAGGAGGAGAGGGATATGCTCAGCGAGGCAAACAGAATTCTTGCCGAAATGGAAATAAAGAAGCCTAAAAAGGCGACGAGAGGAGGATTTCGACGCTTTTTGTGGGCAATGCTGCTGCTCTTAATAGGAGGAGCGGTCGGCTTTGGGATAGGATTTTTATTATTGGCTTAGTTTGAGCGCTGACAAAGGTCATGCACAGACCCAAAAATTGAG
>JAZSJE010000074.1:0-6858 GCA_045534135.1 Eubacteriales bacterium | reverse complement strand
GGCACAGCTGCCATAGTAACGGTAGCAGCTATTGGATTTGGTTTTGCCTTTAGAAAAAAGGAAGATCAGGAAAAATAACAAATAGATCTGCACAAAGCTTATAAAACCGAGGGGCTCGCCCCTCGGTTTTTCTCTGCTTTTAAATTCAAAAAGTCACTGATTTACTCTTTCAAAAGTAACAAGTCAGCATTGATATGTGCGAAATAATAATCCACACGCATAGCGGGGTTTTCTTTATACAAAAAACGTCCCGCCTAAAAAGGCGGGACGGCAATTGCGTAAGCCTGAAAGGGACTGCACACGTTACATTCTCATACTGAACGTGTGGAGCTGTAACCCTTTCGCGCTCCGTTTCTATGAATCCTGCGGTCTTGCTACGCAAAAGATCGGAATGGAATTGATACCGCAAAAAGCTTCCCTCACATCTCTGAAATTTTCTTTATTCTGTCGTAGCAGGTAGAAAGGAACTCGTCGTTAGTCCAATTTTCATACTCAGGCTTACACTGCGTAACCTCAAGTGTAAGAATACCCTTGTATCCGTATTTATTGAGGTCACGCATCATTTTTTCGTAATCACACGTACCGTCAAAGGGCAAATGATGCGTATCAAAATCGTGTACTTTGTCGTCAAGCGGACGTCCGGGATTGTCGTGAATGTGAGTGCAGCAGACCTTATCCTGGAAAATATCCAACCATCTTACGGGGTTGGTATAGCAATTCTCGTGACCGCAGTCGTAGCAAAAACGTACGTTATCCATATTTGCGTATCTGTCAACAAGACATGCCAGATTTCCTACTAACCTAAGATTTTCAAACGCAAGGGTAACTCCCCGTTCTCTCGCGTATAGAACGAGCTCATCAAAACGCGCAAGTCCCAAATCGCACACAGCAGGCGCGTTCCAACCACTTGACACGTGTGTTATGACCTTTTCTATGCCATTATCTGCCGCTGAATCAATGGTTTCCTTCATCTGTTGAAAAAGAGTAAGGTACCCCATTCCCGCCTGCCAAATAGTGTTTATTCCCGCAAAGGGCGCGTGGATAAACTCTGCCTCAAGCCCGAGCGCGTCTGCCTGCTTTTTTATCTCTGCCACCTCCGCGCCGTGATAGGCAGAAAGAAATACCGAGTCAAAGCCAGCGTTCTTTATAAGCTTTAACGCGTCCTTCTCGCTGACTCCCTTTAAGCAATTTGCGTTTATCCCTAATTTTCTTTTCATCTCTTTTTTTCCTCAAATTCTAGTCAATATCTATTATTTGCTCGCCCTTAACTATCTCGAAGGCTCTGCCCGATATAGTCAACGTGTATGGCAAATTTGATTTTACCCTGACGGTATTACCCTTGGCTATAATATCGGTAACTGTATTACCGAAGCGAAGATTTTTAATACCTATCTCCCCCTCAATATCGCAGGGCTTTTCCCACTCTACAAGGTGCTCAAAGGCATTTACGGTATGGAAGCCCAGCACGTATTCAATATATACCGATATCGGTCCAAGCGCAGACCATCCGCAGAAATCGGGGCGCACAACCGTCACGTCATCGGTCTGTGTCGCCGGACGGTGCTCGGTAGGCGAATAGCACTCCCATATCGTGTGAGGCTCATATTCCTGATATGTAGCAAGCATATGGCGGAATATCTTATACCCTGCCTCGTGACACTCGCTGTGATAGCCGTAGCCTGAGAGCCCCTTAAGTGCCGCATAGGCAACGGGAAGCCAGAGCGAGCCTCTCCAATATTTGCCCGTGCTCTTAAAGTCCTCATCGTTTCGCGCGAGCGAGAGCATCGGCACCTCCCCGCCAAGAGTTTCGGGCTCGGACAGGCGCTTTACAAGCGCCCTTGCTCTGTCCTCGGGTGCGACCTCGGCTGTCATAGTCCAGAAGGACGCAGAGGTCATGACCTTATAAAGACTGCGGTCACGTCGGTCTATATCATAATAAAATTTATCCTGCTCATCCCAATAAAGATCGTTTATTATCCTTTTTTTCTGCTCAAATCTCGCATCCCACTCTGCCGCGCTGTCCTTATCCTCGACAAGCAGGAAAAGCTTTGAGATAACTCTTGCTGAAAGCGCCTGCTGACATATTGCGTCAAGCCAAAGCATATCGGGATTGTTGGGACGCTCATCCGAAGGCACACGATCTCTGCCTCGGGGTGTGTTATCCATTCCCGAGCATCCTCCCTCCCAGGTATAGCCAAGCTCCTCACATTTAAGGTTGGTAGGGAGCAGAACTCCGTCGAGCTTTACCGACTCCTTAAGGCTCTCGATCCACTCGTAGTGACGCTGAAGCGCGCGGCTCTTATAAAGCAGGTCCTTTATATATTCCTTATCTCCGTGTATAAGCGCGTTCTCATACTCCGCCCAGGCAAAAAGCGGGGGATTGTCCGCTATATGTACCTTTATATTGGTAGGCACACCCGGGGTAGCTCCCGTCCACCACGGCTCGTTTTCTGTAGGCACTATCAAGGGCAAAAGCTTTCCGCCATAGAGCACCTCATAAAAGTTATTAAAGGTTTCAACACCCGGGAACGCCTCCTGCGCAAATTTGCAAAAGAGCGACATAAAGCAGGTATCCCATATCCAGACCTGCGTATCGCAAAACGCCTCATCCATATAAGGATTTTGCGGCATTCCCTCTATATCTCTTACGTGCGTGTGAGCAAGCTCCCATGCCTTGTAATAAAAATCGTTATATTCCGGGTGCGCCTCGCACACGGGGCGCGGCAGATATTTTTCCCAATCGGGATCGCGAAAATTCTTTTTCATAAGAGCTCCTATTTACAAAATTGATCACTCTTATTATAAACAATTTAAAAATTTTTGTCAATACGATTTTCTATTTGCACTTGAAACATAAATAAAACTGTGCTATACTCAGGATATAAGTTTTTACGCGGAGGTCCAGTATGAACTATAAAAACAAAGTAAGATCAATATCCGAGCTTTTCACGTTTCACGGCTCATTCCCCCTGTTGAATGAAAAAGTCACCGCGACGGAAAACGGATTTTTAATTGAGAACAGTGATCTTACCCTCTCCTCAGATTTCTACCCCCACCCCTCGGGCGTTACAAGGAGAGTTGACCGTATAAAAAACACGTCGAACAAGCCAATATCTCTGCGCTCAATCCTGTCTAAATTCGTATTTAACGGAGGAGAGTATGAGGTATATACTCAACGCTCGGTCTGGTGCGGTGAACGCTATGGCGCATGGCAGCCTCTGGTCACCGAGATATCCGCCGCAAGCGACGAGGTAAGAGCAAATGCGGGAGCGGCTCCATTTGTGGCTATATACAATCTTCAAAATCACAGAGGTGTGGCTTTTCACATTCTCTCTGACGGAAAGTGGCGATTTAGGGTGAGAAATTTCTACACTCAGACGAATAGCAGGTTAAACCTCACCGTCGAGCTCGGGCTTGACGATTCCGCCCTTAATATGACGCTTTGCGCGGGCGAGAGCTTTGAGCTTCCCTCCGTGCTTTATTACGAATTTACCGAAAAAACCGATATGGACGCCTACAAGCTCCACAGATACTGCAATGATGTATATCCCGCTCGACGTCTGCCCGTAATATACAACAGCTGGATGAGCAAATTCGATAATATCAGCTTTGACATCCTCTCGGCTCAGCTCGAAAAGGCTACAGAGCTTGGATGTGAGTATTTTGTTATTGACGCGGGTTGGTTTGGAAAGGCTAATGAGTGGTTTGACAGTGTAGGCGACTGGAAAGAATGTTGCACAGCATCTATGGCGGGCAGAATGGGTGAGTTTGCCGACAAGGTAAGGTCCTGCGGCCTTAAATTCGGTCTTTGGTTTGAGATCGAGCGTGCAACGCTTTCCTCAAAAGCTTATTCCTCTCATCCTGAGCATTATATTACCGAGGGTGATCACGCCTTTGTAAACTTCGCCTCGCCCGATGCGCGTAAATATATATTTGATATCCTCTGCGGACAGATAGAAAAATACGGTATTGAGTTTATAAAATTCGACTTCAACGCTCCCCTGACCTATGACCCCGAGAGCATGTCTTTCATTAATTATTTTAAGGGATACCGTAAATTCATAACCGATATAAGAGAGCGCTTTCCTTCCATCTATCTGCAAAACTGCGCGAGCGGAGGAATGCGAATGGCTATGTCAAATCTCCAGGGCTTTGACAGCTTCTGGATGAGCGATGACCACAGCCTGTACAATCAGCTTGAAATATTCAAAAACACGCTTCGCAGAATGCCCTCTAACGCTCTTGAAAAATGGATAACCGTGTCCTCTCTTTCTCCCTTTGAGCCTATATATGGCGGAGGCGTGGGAGAGAAGATAATCATGTCAGGCGACGCGGGCTGGGATCATGTCGAAGCGGTCTATGACGACTATATCAAGGCGGCAGCCATGGGCGGACCTATCGGCATCAGCTGCGACCTGACAAAGCTCTCAAAAGCACTTTTTGACAGTCTTGCAGAGCTTATACGGTTTCACAAGGCGGAGCGCGATTTTTGGCAGAACAGCGAGTGCCGTATACTCTCGGACACAGAGTCGCTGACCGTCCTTCAATACAATGACAGAGATTTTGACAAAATAAAGATATTCACCTTCTCAAAGCTCTCAATTCAAAATTCGCTCACCGTCTATCCCGTAACAGACGGCTCCGACTATATGCTTTGCGGTGATCTCATCAGCGCCAAGGATATCTCCTGCGAGGGAATAGAGATAGCGATAGATCGAAGATTTCATGCAAACAGCCTGACGCTTGTGAAAAAATAATTAAAAAGGCAAGTTAATCTCAAAATTGGATTGACTTGCCTTTTTTAATGTGTTATAATAGCAATAACAACGGTCAAAGACCGAAAAATCAAGAAAAACACACGGAGGACGAAATTATGAACGATATGAATCCTAAGGCTCTCGGCTACGTTGTAGTTACCGACTACGTTGAAGCTAACACAGGCAAGGACGTTTCCGACGCTATTCAGAAGATTATCGACGAAAACTTTATGAAGATAATATTCTTCCCCGATGGAGAATATATCCTCGCAAAGCCTATCTGCACCTCGGGTAAGCCCGAAACAGCAGTTTCGCTTATGCTCTCCAACTTCGCTACCCTCAAGGCTGCTGACGATTGGAGCAACAAAGAGGAGGCGCTGGTAAAGCTCGGTGCTGCTGAACACCACAACACCATCTACCGCAACGGAAGCAACTACTCCTTCGTAGGCGGCATCGTTGACGGAAATATGGTAGCGAGCGGTATTTCCATTGATAGCGGTCGTGAGACCTGCATCAGAAACGTTTCCATAAAGCACACCTTTATTGGTATTCACGTAAAGAGAGGCGCTAATAACGGCTCGTCCGATGCTGACATCGACACCGTAAATATAGTAGGTAACAACCGCCCCGACTCTGTAGGCGTTCTCGTTGAGGGATATGACAACACCTTTACAAACATGCGTATCGCGGCAGTACAGGTTGGCTTCCTTCTCAAGAGCGGCGGAAACTTCCTGCGCAACATTCACCCTCTCTTTATCTACGGCTACGAGTATCTTGACAACGACTATATGTTCTTTGAGGACAGCGTAGCGTTCTGGGATCAGACAGGCGGAAGCAACTGGTTCGACTACTGCTACAGCGATCAGATGGCAACAGGATACAGATTTGCTCCCGGTGCTAAGCCCATCGTTATGAACGCGTTCATCATGTGGTACTCCGCAAAGGGCAACAAGGAGGTTGCTTTTGACTGTCCCGGTGAATTCAAGGCTACCATTACCAACGCAAAGGTACATTTCAGAGGTGACACGACAGGCAATATCTTCCTGACAGGCGGAAAGGAAGGCGGCTGCGGTGTTATTGAAAACCCCGTATTCGACGCAAATCTCGCATCCGACGAGGACTACAAGAACTTCCTTACAGGCAGAGTTATCTGGTAATTAAAAATTTTAAACGGCAGAGGATATCCTCTGCCGTTTTTTGTTAGGAGTCCGCCCTATGAGACGCAAGCCTTTGAAAAGGCTTGACCAAACTCAATTTTTGGGTTTGTGCGTACCTGTGGTCAGCGCACAATCCTAGACAATAATAAAACCCTTAGTTTGAAGTTCTTTTGGTTCTTTTCTTTCAAGAAAAGAACGAGAAAAGAAATGCCGTTTCGTTAGGGCTCCGCCCTATGACCCGCAAGCTTTAAAAAGCTTGACCAAACTCAATCCTTGGGTTTGTGCGTGACCTTCGTCAGCGCTCAAACCAAGTCAATAATGATCCCACAGTATGAAGTTCTTTTGGTTCTTTTCTTTCAAGAAAAGAACGAGAAAAGTAGGAGAACCCCCCACCGAAAGGAGTGCCGCATGAATAATGTCAGAACGGCTGACGCCATAAGACCAAAAAGCTTTGACGATATCGTGGGGCAGGACCACCTTTTCGGAGAAAAAGGAGTCGTCCGCCGAATGATATCGGCAGGCAGACTCACAAATATGATATTTTACGGCCCGCCCGGCACGGGAAAGACGACGGCGGCAGAGATAATCGCGCGCGGCGCGGATATGGCGTTCCACCGCATAAACGCGACCACCGCCTCGCTCTCGGACGTAAAGGAGATACTCGGAACGACGGACAATATCTTCGCGCGCGGCGGGATATTGCTCTACATCGACGAGATACAGTATTTCAACCGCAAGCAACAGCAGGCTCTGCTCGAATATATCGAGGACGGAAGAGTCACGCTGATAGCTTCAACCACCGAAAATCCACATTTTTACATATACAACGCGATAATCTCGCGTTCCTCGCTCTTTGAATTCAAGCCTGTAAAGCCCGAGGCTTGCGTAGGCGCGCTCAGACGCGCTATGAGCTATCTTGACACGCAGTCGGGTAGCGAGAAGAC
>JAZSJE010000095.1:0-3928 GCA_045534135.1 Eubacteriales bacterium | reverse complement strand
GACATATCAAAGTTAACGTTGATGTTCTGTCCTGCTCTGGACTGAGATCTCGAGGATACGCGAGCGATGAGGTTGGTCTCACCTATGGTAAGGTAGAGATAAATCTCTGCACCCATAAGCTCGGTAACGTCAACGTCAACCTCGAAGGAGTACTCGGGGTTAGCCTCAACTGCTGCCTCAACGTCAGAGAGAGCTTCAGGACGAAGTCCAACAACAACCTCCTGGCCAATGTAATCAGCAAGCTCGGGAGCATTTGCCTTTTCTGCGGGAAGCTTAAGAGCAACCTGCTGGAACTCAAAGTAAACGTCCTCGTCCTTCTTAACAAGCTTTCCTGTGATGAAGTTCATCTGAGGTGTTCCGATAAATCCTGCAACGAAGATATTGCAAGGATAATCGTAAAGAACCTGAGGAGTATCAACCTGCTGAATAAGACCGTCCTTCATAACAACGATTCTGGTAGCCATGGTCATAGCCTCTACCTGGTCGTGAGTTACGTATACGAAGGTGGTACCAACACGCTTATGAAGCTTTGTAAGCTCGGTTCTCATCGCTGCACGGAGCTTAGCGTCGAGGTTGGAGAGAGGCTCGTCAAGCAAGAATACCTTAGGCTCACGAACGATAGCTCTACCGAGCGCAACACGCTGCTTCTGACCTCCGGACAAAGCCTTAGGCTTTCTGTCGAGAAGGTGGCTTATATCAAGGATTCTTGCAGCTTCCTCAACGAGGCGCTTGATCTTTTCCTTGGGAACCTTATTGAGCTTAAGTCCAAAGGACATGTTCTCAAATACGGACATATGAGGATAAAGAGCGTAGTTCTGGAAAACCATCGCGATCTCTCTGTCCTTAGGAGCAACGTCGTTAACGAGTCTGTCACCGATGAAAAGTTCTCCCTCGGTAATTTCCTCAAGACCTGCGATCATACGGAGGGTGGTTGTTTTACCACATCCCGAAGGTCCTACGAGAACGAGAAATTCTTTGTCTTTTACTTCAAGGTTAAAATCCGAAACAGCAGTTACACCGCCGGGATACTTCTTATAAATGTGTCTAAGAGATAAGCTTGCCATATTTTTTTGAGCCTCCTGAAATTATTACGAAGTTGAGTAATTAATACTTGTCTAATATACCTATAATATTATACCAAATTTTCACCAAAAATGAAAGTGTTTAAACCCCCAAAATTTCATAATTTTATTTGTGCAACATACACAAAAAAATGGTGTTTTTGAGCTTGTTTAAAAAATTTTGTTAACATTGCTTTCCCTTTTTCATAGAAAGCCCTATTCTCTTTTTCTTGATATCTACAGAAATAACACGTACCTCTACGCGGTCACCGACCGACACTACCTCAGACGGGTGCTTGACAAATCTGTCAGAAAGCTCTGAAATATGTACAAGACCGTCCTGATGCACACCGATATCAACAAACGCACCAAAGTCGATAACGTTTCTTACCGTTCCCTGCAAGACCATATCAGGCTTCAGATCCTCAATTCCCATTACATCCTGTCTGAGCATAGGGGGCTGAAGGCTGTCACGGATATCCCGTCCAGGCTTAAGCAGCTCAGATACTATATCGTGAAGCGTGGGCGCTCCTATACCGCACTCCTCACAAACCTTAGCGCTGCCGTATGCCTTGATCTTCTCGGGGAGCTCAAGAAGCTTTCCGTCCCTTACGTCCTCCGCGGTATATCCAAATATCGCAAGGAGCTTGTGAGCTGCTTCGTAGGACTCGGGATGTACACCTGTATTATCAAGTATTTCCTTAGAATGAGGCACGCGCAAAAATCCCGCGCACTGCTCAAATGCCTTAGCACCTATTCTCGGCACCTTCAAAATTGCCGCGCGCGACTTGAATTCCCCGTTTTCCTCTCTGTATTTTACTATATTCTTTGCGCTTGTCATATTTATTCCCGCAATGTAGGAAAGCAAGGAATAGGATGCGGTATTGAGGTCCACGCCTACAGAGTTTACGCAGTCCTCTACGACACCTTGAAGCGCTCCGTCAAGTCTTGCGGGCTTCATATCATGCTGATACTGTCCCACACCTATCGATTTAGGATCTATTTTTACAAGCTCCGCAAGCGGATCCTGTAATCTTCTTGCGATAGATACAGCCGATCTTTGCATTACGTCAAAATCGGGAAATTCCTCAGCCGCAAGCTTTGATGCGGAATATACCGACGCGCCTGCCTCGCTGATAATAATATATTTACAATCGTAATTCACCTCTTTGAGAGTGTCTGCAATAAAAAGCTCACTCTCGCGAGAAGCTGTGCCGTTTCCGATCGCAACAACGTCAACCTTATATTTCTCAACCATCTTTTTGATGATCTTTGCCGCTTCCTCAGTCTTGAATTTTGACTTTGTTGTAGGATAAACCACCGCGGTATCAAGCACCTTTCCCGTCTTGTCAACAACTGCGGTTTTACATCCGTTGATATAACCGGGGTCAAATCCAAGTACGGTCTTTCCTTTAAGAGGTGACTGCATGAGAAGATGCTTAAGATTGTCTGCAAAAAGCTTGATTGCGCCCTCGCTGGCGAGGTCAAAAAGATCGTTTCTCACCTCACGCTCGATCGAAGGAGCGATAAGTCGGTCGTAGCTGTCTATGACTGCTGCCTCAACATATTTTGCGGCAGGGCTCTTTATATTGGTTATCATCTGCGCGCAGAGATAATTAAGTATAATGCCCTTTTCAACGCCGACGCTTACCTTAAGAAATTCTTCCTTTTCTCCGCGGTTTATAGCCAAAATTCTATGCGAGGGGATCTTGGAAATAAGCTCGGTGCGGTCATAATACATAGAATAAACGCTATCCTCCTCGGTATTACCCTTAGTAGATATAAATCCTGTATCAAAGGTTATCTTTCTGACCGTTTTTCTAAAGTCAGCATTATCAGATACGCTCTCAGCAATGATATCGCAAGCTCCGGCAATTGCCTCCTCCGCGCTTGCAACCTGCTTTTCCTCGCTGATATAAGCCTCAGCCTGCTCCTCAATAGTTGGAGTATATGTACTTTCCTGAGCCAAAATAAGCTCTGCTAAGGGCTCAAGTCCTTTTTCCTTCGCAACCGAAGCCCTGGTCTTTCTGTGAGGTCGGAAGGGTCTGTAAATATCGTCCACCTCGGTGATGGTCTGGGCATTTTCTATTGCCGCGTCTATCTCCTCGGTCATTTTTCCCATTTCGGTAATAAGATTTCTGACCTCCTCCTTTCGCTTCTCAATATTGCGAAGATAAGTAAGTCTATCGTCAAGGTCACGCAAAAGATTGTCATCAAGGCTTCCCGTTTCTTCCTTTCTGTATCTCGCGATAAAAGGAATAGTATTGCCGTCATCAATTAGCGCAACGGTTTTTTCTACCTGCTCCTGCTTTATATTAAATTCCTCTGCAAGCTTTTTTATAATGTCCATTTTAATTCTCCGTTTTATTTTTGATTTTTCCCTTATGTGCTTTAAGCGCCTCTATTTCCCCATCACTAAGATATCTCCACTGTCCTCGCTCAAGCGACTCATCAAGACAAAGAGGTCCAAAGGTTATTCTCTCAAGATAAATTATCTTATTATCAAGCGATTGAAGCATTCGCTTTATCTGGTGATATTTCCCCTCGGTAAGAGTAATGACACCCTTGCTTTTATCCTCATCAAGCTCTATTTTCGCCGGAAGCGTTACGTATCCGTCCTCAAGCACAAGTCCGTTCTCAAAGCGCTTTGCTTCCGCATCGCTTAAGGCATGCTCTGCCTCAAATCTATATTTCTTGCTCACGTGACTTTTGGGAGCGAGCAGCTCGTGCGCAAGATCACCGTTATCGGTTATCAGCATAAGCCCCAACGTATTTTTATCAAGTCTGCCACAAGGAAACATTCTGTCATTCCTAACCCCGTCGGGCAGCAGATCAAGGACCGTCTTATCCCTGCCATCCTCGGTAGC
>JAZSJE010000002.1:0-3502 GCA_045534135.1 Eubacteriales bacterium | reverse complement strand
CGCAAATCTTCTTTTTAATAAGTTGCATTTTTATACTATGAACCCAAACAAAAACAGACCATCTCTGATGGTCTGTTTTTGTTTTCCTTTCTTTTGTTAGGCTTCGTCCAAAATCTTTTGTTTTTTTGTTGAAAAGCAAATTATTATATGTTATAATTTAATCAGTTAAGAGAGTACGGGAGAAAAATAAGATTTATTAATTGATAAATTAGACAACCAATCAAAGGAGATAACAATGTATATTGCTTATAAAAATAAAAGTCTTTTTATATCAGCTGCGTGTGATTTTGACCCGATCTGCGAATTATTGCCGCCCGTTTGTATCGAAAACGGAGTTGAAACGGTTATTCCCCTGATCGCTGTGAAGGACGGCATAGCTGAATATGGGGATAGAGATAATACAGTAGAGCTTTCTGTGAAAAAAGTGAGTGATAAACTCTTTTATCTGCACCGTCTATGGAAAAACACATCTAACGTTGCACGCACGTTTCGTATAGCACAGCGAATTCGACCTGCTTTTGAAGTGAGCAGATATCTTATCCCATGTGTTAACTTCAACGGGAATGAGTTTGGCGCAGGATTTGAGCCAAAAGGGCTGGAGCGTGATGGAAAGCATTGGGTATTTGGATACGACCGAGTTTCTATCCCATCCTGTACGTTGACCGAGAACGCTGATTTCGCATGTGCGCTTTTTGCGTCAGGAGAGAATGCATGCTCGCTTGAGTCGTCATGCTCAATATATAAAGACACTGACGGAAGCTTTATTCAGGAGCTTTCGCATCCTGTAGCAGAGCTGCCGATAACCTATTCCTCGCGTGACAAGTACTCAGAGGGGTATGAAAGCTTCTTCACTCTTGAGGCGGGAGAGGTGCTGTCAATAGGCGCTTATCTCTCGGTTTCAAAGCCGAGGTGGGAAAATTACGGTATCTGTGACGTTCTCGACGTAGCACTCGAGCTTTACGGAAGCAACGAGAACATTGCTGTTCCTACAAAAAGACAGCTTTGGGAACGTTCTATCACCTTTGCAAAGAGTCTTGTATCCGATTATAAGGGAAAAATGGGCTTCAAGATCGGGTTTTTGCCCGATGGCAACGGAGGATTTTCCTACAGAGGTGATCCTTGCTTTGAGCTTGCGTGGTGCGGGCAAAATGTGCTTTTCTCGCGCATGCTGATAGAGGATTATATTCGCTTTGGTAACAAGGATTCGCTTGATATAGCACTCGAAATACTTGATACCCGTGTATCGCTTTGTACCGCAAGATCAGGGCTGCTTGCGGCGCAGCTCCGCGATTTTGAAGACCTTGATTCCGCAACGGCTGATACCTGCAATATGGGATATGGCGCATACGAATTCGCGCGCGCCTATCTTACCTTGCAAAGGATAGGTATAGACAAGCCTGCCTATCTTAATGCCGCAAAGGGGTTGTGCGATTTCTTCGTTGAAAATTTCTCTGACGACTATGGCTTTGGTAAAAAGTGGAGACTTGACGGAATATGCCTTGATGAGGGAGGCACTATCGGAGGATTTGTGATACCCGCGCTGATCAAGGTGTACGAGATCACCAAAGAGGAAAAATATCTCGCGCTCGCAAAACGCTCAATGAGCTATTATATGGAGCGTGATCTTGACAAATTCTTAAGCACAGCGGGTGCGCTTGACACTTGCTGTGTTGATAAAGAAACTTCATTTCCGTTTATTGTCAGCGGAATACTTCTTTATGAGAACACAAATAATGAGCTTTATCTCGAATATGCGAAAAAGGCAGCCTATTACTTTACGTCCTGGATGTTCCACTATAATCCGCGCTATGATGCTGAAGCAGAGATCAGCGAATACGGTGTAACTGTCAAGGGACTTACTTCGGTTTCTGCCCAGCATCATCACCTCGATATGTACGCGGGAATCGTCGTTCCGTATTTAAGACGCCTTGCGCAGATCACAGGGGATGAGCTTTGGCGCACAAGAGCCGATATGATGTGGCGCGCGGTAACGCAGTACATCGGTGACGGCGAGCTTGCGATACATGACGTCATCCGCCCGATAGGCTCACAGAACGAGGCGCTTTTCCACTGCCGCTGGGGATTTGGAAGCTTTAAGAGAGGTCAGCTCAACGATTGGTTGGTTGCGTGGCCCTGCGCATTCAGGCTGTCGGTGCTTGCCGAGGAGGAGCTTTAACCGTATATCGATTTGAGTATGATTTTTATTTGAAAGGTCAATATATGAAAGTTTTTTTAGAATGATATCCTTGGGATTGATCTTAGGTATGCTTTTTTCTGCATTTGTTGCGTGCGGTTCGGAAGCTGGAGGAGAAAAGATAGAGGTTTCGAATAAAGGATCATTAAGTGATAATGATCCGACAAAG
The DNA here is from genome assembly GCA_045534135.1 of Eubacteriales bacterium. GTDB lineage: Bacteria > Bacillota > Clostridia > Oscillospirales > CAG-272 > HGM12713. The sequence goes on along the minus strand of JAZSJE010000002.1, from coordinate 1,139 downwards.
CCGAATGCTGATGCAACGGTCGGCAAGAATGAAAACGAAAGCTCATCGGAAAGTAAGGATAATGCTGAGGGTAAGGAAGAAATTTTGTCAAAGGATCTGGCAAAAAATGCTTATAATGAATATATAAAGGATGACAGAGCAGATTCTGAAATGGCGGAATGCATGATTTACTACGCAAAAGACGGTATTGTTGCGTTGTATTGCGGTGATCCTATAGGTGTTTACAGCAGACGTGATACAGCCCTGAGGATGCTGCTCGGTGATGATGCATTGTCATTTTATGAGCTTGAAAAAACTTTTGTAACGGGACTGTTTTGCTGTGTGAAGATGGATATATATAACTATCCGTTGGATACGTTATCCAAGCCTAGCGCTGCAATTGACAGTTATAAAGACGGCTTATACGTTGCAAATGGCAACAGATATGCTTCATTGATTCCATTAGAGGGCTTGGATTTTGAATATGTAACTATTAAAAACGGTAGTCAAAACGGAATCGCAAATGCAAATTTTGCCTATACATTTCTTGCCAAAGAGCCTGTTCTTGATCAGATGCCCGTATATGCGGAGGGATATTCTTATGTAGTTGTTGTTGAGCCTGTTCAGGTGCTTACAATTGATATTCCCGATGATGCTGAGTATTTGTATGTATATCATCATACTGTGAAAGGAAAATATTATTTTCCTGACGAGGTAATCTTTTCAAAGAAAGCAAAGCCTGAAAATTTCTTTACCTTGGCAACGTGGAATACAGGCAACTTTTCAAACGGTGGAAAATATTCGACGATCACTGACGATCAACTCGAAGAAAAGAAAAAGCTTTATAACGATTTTATTGAAAATCGCTTAAATGCCGATCTCGTCTGCGTAAATGAGTTTGATCCTAATTTTACAACCTCTGGAAATTATGCTACGAAGGATGTTTTGTTTTCAGGATACAGTGCATACGTAGGTACTAAATACGGATATCAGTGTAATTCTATGTTTGCAAAAAAAGGTTTGGATATGACTGTGCCAAAGGCGCAAAGTGATGAAAGAGGATATGGCTACTATGCAACGGATGTTACAGTGGGTGGAAAAACGGTTACGGTGGTCAGTGTTCATCTTAATTATGATCACAACTATGAAAAGGGAACGGT
>JAZSJE010000114.1:0-3764 GCA_045534135.1 Eubacteriales bacterium | reverse complement strand
TTCCTTCATTTTGTCAAAGAGCGAATCTATCGCTGCCTTTCTTCCTCTCGCGATGCCGATCTTTATAAGCTTACCGTCGTTATCAACGTGCATTACAGGCTTTATTCCAAGCATTGTGCCCATAACAGCGGTAGCTCCGCTTACTCGTCCGCCTCTCTTAAGGAAGAAAAGGTCGTCCACCGTAAACCAGTGGCAAAGATTAAGTCTTTTTTCCTCAACGAATGCCTTTATCTCCTCGATATCAGCTCCGTTCTTTCTCATCATAGCCGCAAGATAAACCAAAAGTCCCTGACCAAGCGACGCGCAAAGCGTGTCTACTGTGTAAACCTTTCTGTCGGGATATTCCTCGCTAAGCTCCTCTGCCGCGAGCTTACCCGAATTGTAGGTCGAGCTGAGTCCCGAGGAAAAGCACAGGTATATAACGTCCTGTCCCTCCTTAAGGAACTGCTCCATCGCGACCTTTGCGTCCTCAAGATTTATAGCAGACGTAGATACGTTCTTCTTATCCCTGAGCATCGCATAAAGCTCCTTGTAGTCTATATTGCTATTTGGTACGGGGTCCTGTCCTTCTATTGACACCATAAGATCTATAAGCTTAACATCGAACTGCTTCGCCATTTCAGTTGTGAAATCGGATCCCGAGTCGGTGATTATTACGTAATTCTTCATAGCGTTCCTTTCCGTAACCGCCATATAGGCTTAGTTACTCTGACTGCGCTCAAGATTTAATTATTCTCTCGAAGCGCCCTGTTTCAGTGCGCCTCGGCTTATCTTACGAGATGGCGCTTTATCTTTCTTGAGGTCGTTTTTTCAAACTCGTTGTTGCGTATCTCTATCGCCTTTATCTGCTTGTAGGTAGGAAGCGTCTTGTTAAGTGCGTTCACTGCGTCGTGAATAGACTTCTTGATATCAGCAGAGGTTGCGCTCTCGGGGAACTTAGAGGCATCGGGGTAAATAACAGCCACCAGAGTTACCTCGGAATCTCTCTGTCTGCCAACGACAACGCACTCGGCTATCATTTCGATGCCACCGAGATACTCCTCGATCTCCTCGGGGAATACGTTCTTTCCGTTTTCAAGAACTATGACCGACTTAAGTCGTCCTGTGATATGACAGTAGTTATCCTCGTCAAGGTATCCTACGTCGCCCGTACGGAACCATCCGTCCTCGGTAAACGCCTTTGCGGTAGACTTGGGATCCTTATAGTATCCAAGCATTACGTTATCGCCCTTGACCTGGATCTCGCCCTCCTCATATCCGTCGTCGTTTGTGCTGTGAACGTCTATACGGATCTGACAGCAAGGAACAGCGGGACCTACCGACGCGTACTTTCTTGCGTAGTAGGGAGTTACGGCTACCAGAGGAGAGCACTCGGTGATACCGTAGCCCTCGTATATGGAAATGCCGAGATTTTCGAAAAATTCTATCATTCTGGGGTTAAGCGCAGCGCCACCGCAAATGATCTTTTCAAGTCTGCCACCGAAGGATTTAAGGACCTCCGCAAATATCTGACGGCGCTTGTCAAGACCAACGCTTCTGAGCGCGCGCGCTGTACTGAGTCCGAGCTTGAGCTTCTTGTCGCGTCTTGTTTTCTTTGCCTCCGCCCAGATCCTCTTATAGAAGGTGTAAACGTAAAGAGGAACGAGAATAAGACCTGTGGGCTTAAAGAGCTGAAGGTTCTTAAGCACGTGCGTGAGCGAGTCGTTGATACATACGTGCATACCGTAGTCCATTGCCGCAAGCATGCATGCAAGCTCGTATGTATGATGTATCGGAAGCAGCGATACTATAGTATCATCAGGCGTGAAGTCGACCGTTTCCGCTGCCGAGGTCACTGCCGAGAAGATATTCTTCTGGCTGAGCATTACGCACTTGCTTGTGCCCGTAGTTCCCGAGGTAAAGAGGAATTCTGCTACCTCCTCTCTCTTTTCGACCTTAGGAATCACGTAGCCCTTCTTAACTGCGAGCTCGCCCTTTCCCTTTAAGGTGTCAAGAGGAAGGATCTTGCTTGAAAGCTTCCTCTCCTCATCGGTAGGAGCCATAGGAATGAAGCACTTAAGTGTCTTATGGAAGCTCATCGCGCTATCAAACTTACCGTTAAAGGAAGCCGAATAGATAAGCGCGTCAGCCTCTGCGCTCTCCATAAATCCCTCGATAACGTCGATGGTAAGCTCCTTATCCAGAGGAATAGCGATTCCGCCTGTCGCAAGAACCGCGAGGTAAGACGCTACCCAATCGGGAGAGGTCTCTCCTATGATAGCGACACGCTTCTTTGCGTATCCCTTTTCGGTAAGTCCTGCCGCGATCCTGAGCACGTTGTTGTAGAACTCGCCGTATGACATATCCTTAAGAGTTCTCTTTTTGTCTACTGTTTCAAAATAAGAGAACAGCACTTTGTTTTTATGCTTCGCCAACACTCTGCAAAAGTCGTTAACGTCGGCAACTCTTTCATAAAGACGTTTTACTTTTTTCTTGTTATATACCTTAATAGTTTTTTTCTTACTCATAATAATGATATCCTTTCAGAATTCCTATATTCGTATTTTCAGCTGTTTGTGCAAACGCGTTCCTCAAGCAGATCCTCGGATTCCTTGAGCCTTTCGCAAATGATATCAAATGTCTTGTAAAAGACCTCCAGATCCTCTGTTGGGATCTCATTGCTGACAAATCCGTTAAGATCAAGCACCAGACGGTTTATAGACTCGCTGGCAGCCTTGCCCATTGGCGTCAGCTTCAGCCTTTTACGGTAGTTTGTGTTTTCGCTTTCGGTTTCTATCGCATAGCCCTTAGCGCAAAGATCGTTGATTATTCTTGAAACCTGTGCCTTGTCTATGTCGCAAAGACGAACAAGCTTAGTACGAGTCAATCCATCGGGGTTACTGTACAAATGACGCAAGCACATGGTGTGCGCGCCCGTAAGACCGTATTGCAGCATTGCCGTAGTACGAAGTCTTTGTATGCTTTTCGATGTGCAGGTTATAAGATGATAAAACTTATCGAATCTATCCTGTTCCAACCTCTCGCCTCCTTTTCTACACATTCTCCAATTTATATGATACCACAAAATCGTTGAGATGTCAACCGCTTTCGCAAATTTGTTATCTGGTGATAAGTTCCTCTCGTCTTTTTGGAAAATTTTTCATTTGATTTTTAGGAATTTTATACTGCTGTATGGTGCGTCAAGCACAAGGTCGGGCAATAATAAAAACCTTAGTATGAAGTTCTTTTGCTTACTTTGCCGGGCAAAATATGGTCGGCTATGGCAGCGCGCAATCCTAGACAATAATAAAAACCTTAGTATGAAGTTCTTTTGCTTACTTTTTCGGTCAAAAACATTGTCGGCTATGTCAGCGCACAATCCTAGACAATAACAAAACCCTTAGTTTGAAGCTCTTTTGCCTACTTTTCTCACGAGAAAAGTAGGAGAAAAGAAGCCGCTACGCGTCTTTATCTTTTTTCTTTGGCACTATTGGCGCAAAGAAAAAAGAAACAAAAAAGAAACGCCGTTTCGTTAGGGCTCTGCCCTATGACCTGCAAGCTTTAAAAAGCTTGACCAAACTCAATTTTGGGGTTTGTGCGTGGTCTGTGTCAGCGCTCAAAGTTAGGCAATAATAAAAACTCTTAGTATGAAGTTCTTTTGCTTACTTTTCTTTCAAGAAAAGTAAGAGAAAAGAAGCCGCTGCGCGTCTTTATCTTTTTTCTTTGGCACTATTGGCGCAAAGAAAAAAGAAACAAAAAAGAAACGCCGTTTCGTTAGGGCTCTG
>JAZSJE010000137.1:0-3315 GCA_045534135.1 Eubacteriales bacterium | reverse complement strand
TATTATATCAGTAGTGAGAAAGCAAAGTTGTTTTATTCAGACTGAAAGGATAGCATTGTCAAATGAAAACAGAAAGCAAGACAAAGATAGCTTTTATCGGCGGAGATATGCGAAGTGCCGCAGCCGCGATGAAGCTTGCCGAGAGGGCATGGGATGTCTTTGCTTGGAGTGTACCCGAGCGAAAGGATGCGTATGGTGTTTGCTTTTCCGATGATATGCTTAAAGCCGTATCGGGGGCATCCGCGCTTGTTTTACCTGTGCCAACAAGCCTTGATGGCGTGACCTTGAATTACAAAAGCAAGGACGACGTAAAAAAAATAGAGCTAAAAGAGATAGCCGATAATGTAACAAAGGATACTTTAATAATCGGCGCCCGCTTGCCCGCAGAGTTTTCAAAATATTGCAGGAGCCGTGGAATAGCCGTATACGATTATTTCGAATCCGAGAGCTTTCAGATAAAGAATGCATATACGACGGCAGAGGCTGCGCTTAATATTGCTATGAACAATCTTAGTAAGAATATAAGAGGGGCGCATTTTGCCGTCGCGGGATACGGAAGGATAGCAAGACAGCTTACACGATTGCTTATTGCCCTTGGTGCCAATGTAACCGTTGCGGCACGCAAGGAGAGCGATCTTACACTTGCGACACTTGAGGGATGTGATACCTTAAGACTCAACAGAGATCCTATCACCAGGCTTTGCGTAGGATATGACGTTATATTCAATACTGTGCCGCACTGTATTTTTGATGAGAGCTTTTTGCATAGATTAAATCCTAAAACAGTATTTATAGAGCTCGCGTCAGCACCGGGAGGAATAGACGTAACTCTGGCAAAAAAATTAAAATCAAACGTTTTATGGGCGGCATCCTTGCCGGGTAAGTATGCTCCCGAAAGTGCGGGCGAGCTTATTGCGGATTGCGTTGCGGATATAATTGAAGGAGAGGTGGTAAAATGATAGGCTTTGCTATGTGCGGCTCATACTGTACTCACAAGCGCTCTCTTGAACAGCTAGAGTCACTTGTTAAGGATGGATACGAAGTGATACCCATTGTGAGTGAAAACGTATTTTCCACCGACACGAGATTTGGAAAGGCATCAGAGCTTCAGACGCGTCTTTATTCGCTGTGCGGTAAAGAAAGCGTACACACAGTGGTAGATGCAGAGCCTTTAGGTCCTAAAACCCCGCTTGATGCGCTTATAATATGTCCTTGTACAGGAAATACCTTAGCAAAGATGTCGCAGGGAATAACAGATACGGCAGTCACTATGGCGGCAAAGGCGCATCTCAGAGGTGACAGACCTCTCATAATTGCTCTTGCCTCAAACGATGCACTCTCGGCAAATCTTAAAAATATAGCTACAATGTTAAATCGCAAGCACGTTTATTTTGTGCCGATGAATCAGGATGACCCTAAAAAGAAGCCACATTCATTAGTGGCTGATTTTTCACTTTTAAGACCAACCTTTGATTCGGCTATGCGAGGAGAACAGTATCAGAAAATATTTATATAAATAAATATCCCCCGTTTTAAAAACGGGGGGTATTTCAGTTTTTGGCATAGCCCTAAAGGTTTACACAAGGGAGCCTTTGACACAATAACATTATTCGCTGACCTTTTATTTGATTTCTGCTCATCGGTAAAGCCTATTTTTAACCACACGGCTATCGCGTGGTTTTAGTGATACAAAAAGAGCAGTGTCGGATATTCCGACACTGCTGATTTTTGTTTTATTATTTCTTGTTCTTAGCTGCTATTATATCTTCAATTTCAAACTCAATAAGGAAGCAGAGAGTCTTTCCGTACTCCTGGAAGCCTATTTCGTTGGGGTGAACCTCATCGGCATAGTGTTCAACCTTAGAAAGGATATTCTCTCCGTTAACTACGAAACCGCCGTGATCCTGAATTCCGAGCTTATAACCTTCATTTGCTCTTGCAACGCAGTTGGTGTCATAGTTGCTGTCAGGAGCTTTGGTAGCATCCATAGTAAGAAGTCTGCGGATAGGAGTGATACCGATTATCGGTACACCGGGGTAAACCTGCTCAACCTTATCAAGGAAGGCATCCATTCTTGCTCTGAACCATTCAACAGACTGGTTTTTGTTACCTGAGTAATCGTTAGTACCCATAGCAACTATGATAACGTCGGGCTGGTAGAGATTCTTCATCTCAATGTCAACCATATCGGGCCAGAGCTGAGAACCGCCGTGTCCCTGTACAACTGCTTCTGCGTTGAAGTATGTGTGAGTGTAGAATGTGTAGGTGCTTGCAGGATGTCCGTGGTTGTTATATCCCTCTGTAATAGAGTCACCAAGGAAGAGAATGTTAAGGTCAGTCTTATGTCTTGCGATGTAGCATCCGCCGTCCACCTCAAATTCGGTAATAGCCCACTGGTCGGTGTAGCCTACATTTGTCATAAGAATAGTAACTCTGTTGATCTTTCCGAGATACTTTTCGGGGATAGTAATATAACCTGTCGAGCAAGCATTGTTAACAAGCTCATCGTTTATGAGAAGGACAAGATTACTTACAGACTTTGTAAGCTTGAGATATACGTAAGAGGAGTCGGTATCGAAATCAAGGCGGATACCTGTTGCGCTACGGGGATTCTCCTTGTTGCCGTTCCAATTTTTGGTATGTTCGTGCCATGCGTCTATCTGAGCCTGAGTTGTCTTATGAACGTGAAGACCGTCGGCGAGGATATCCTTTCTTACAGCACCCATAACGAGATCCTTAACGTTTTCAAGAGAAACTGAATTGTTAGCAAATCCCTCGGTTATGTTGCAATCATTGTTTGCAAATGCTCTCTGCACAGCATGGAGCGCCTTTTGGCTGCCTGTTTTGTGACCGAAGTTTATAGCAAACTTGCCATTCTTGAGGGCAGTCTTATAATACCACTGCTGAGCAAAGGTGGTAGTAACCTCATCACTTTCAGCGCGGTTAGTATCACCAACAAGTATCTCTTTTGCGGTAGCGGCGGTAGAATCGTCAACTACCTGGATGGTCTTACCGGTGATCTCCTCGATCCAATCAGCGAGGTCGAGAGCAAAATACTTGACCGAGTTAGTAGGGTCAGTGGGGGTAACGATAACGTATTCGGAAATATCCGCAGAGTTTATAGCAAGCTTGCCATCCTCAAAGGGATCTTTCTCAGTCTCGGGCTGCTCGTTGTTGTCGTCGTTGCCACCGGGCTGGTTGTTATTGTTGTTCTGATCGTTGTTTTCGTTGTTGTTCTGATTGTTGTTTTCGTTGTTGTTTTGATTATTGTCTTGGGTTCCTGCTGTTGTGCCTTCTGTACCTTTTGTTCCTTCT
>JAZSJE010000098.1:0-7974 GCA_045534135.1 Eubacteriales bacterium | reverse complement strand
AATTGTTAAAATAATACTTGTGCTGAATAATTCAGCATTCTAACATTGAATATTTGCAGTCGCCTTACGGCGACGGAATGGAGAAAATTATGGCAGAAAGAATTTTAATGAAGGGTAACGAGGCGATAGCGGAGGCTGCTATCAGGGCAGGATGCCGCCACTACTTTGGATACCCCATCACACCTCAGACTGAAATTGCCGCGTATATGGCAAAGAAAATGCCCAAGATCGGCGGTGTATTTCTTCAGGCAGAAAGCGAAATTGCTTCTATTAATATGGTATATGGCGCTGCTGCGGCGGGAATGCGTGTAATGACATCCTCCTCCAGCCCCGGAATTTCGCTTAAGGCAGAGGGACTCAGCTACATAGCAGGCTCTGATGTTCCCGCGCTTGTTGTTAACGTACAGCGTGGCGGTCCCGGACTTGGAGGCATTCAGCCCTCGCAGTCTGACTATTTCCAGGCTACCAAGGGTGGCGGACACGGTGATTACCGTATGATAGTTCTTGCTCCCGCATCTGTTCAGGAGATGGCAAGTCTTACTATCAAGGGATTTGACCTTGCGGACAAGTACTGTGTTACTACAATGATCCTCGCTGACGGTACCATAGGTCAGATGATGGAGCCTATTACCTTTGAGGATACCGAACCTAAGACATATGACAAGCCTTGGGCACTTACAGGTACTGGATGTAAGCGTCCTCATAACATAGTAAACTCGCTTTATCTTAAGCCCGATGAGCTTGAGAAGAAGAATTTTGAGCGCTTTGAAAAGTATGCTCAGATAGAAAAGAACGAGGCAATGTGGGAGGAATACATGATGGACGATGCCGAGATATGCGTCGTTGCTTTCGGTATTGCTTCCAGAATAGCTAAAAACGCTGTAGCAGAGGCGAGAAAAGCAGGTATTAAGGTTGGTCTTATCCGTCCTATCACGCTCTGGCCCTTTCCGACAGAGGCACTCAGAGCCGCAGCAGATAAGGTTAAGTCCTTTATCTCGGTAGAGCTCAGCATGGGTCAGATGATCGAGGACGTAAAGCTTGCGACCGAGAGCAAGAAGCCCGTTATGCTTTGCAACCGCACAGGCGGTATGATCCCCACACCCGATGAAGTACTTGCCGCAATTAACAAGGCAGAGAAAGGAGAATTCTGATCATGGCAATCGTATTTGAAAAACCTAAATCTTTAACAGATGCACCGTTTCACTACTGTCCCGGTTGTCCTCACGGTATTATTCACCGTTTGGTAGCAGAGGCTTTGGATGAGCTGGGTATAGAAGGAAAAGCAATAGGTGTAGCTCCTGTTGGATGCGCAGTTATGGCATATGATTATTTCGCTTGCGATATGATAGAAGCTCCTCACGGCAGAGCACCCGCAGTTGCTACTGGAATTAAGCGTTGTCGCCCCGATAATATCGTATTTACCTACCAGGGTGACGGTGACCTTGCTTCTATCGGTATGGCTGAAACCGTTCACTCCGCCGCAAGAAACGAGAACATTACCGTTATTTTCGTTAACAACGCAATTTACGGAATGACAGGTGGACAGATGGCTCCTACCAGCCTTCCGGGTCAGGTTACCCAGACTTCTCCCTACGGACGTGACGTAAATCACTGCGGTTGGCCTATAAAGGTAAGCGAAATGCTCGCTACCCTTGAGGGACCCGCATACATAACCCGTGTGGCTGTAAATAATGTTAAGAACGTTAGAAATGCTAAGAAGGCGATCAAAAAGGCATTCCAGAACCAGATTGAGGGCAAGGGCTTCTCGTTTGTAGAGGTAGTTTCTGCTTGTCCTACAAACTGGGGAATGACACCTAAGCAGGCGCTTGAATGGGTAGAGAGCGATATGCTTCCTTACTATCCTATCGGCGTATACAAGGATAAATCCGAAAAGGAGGACGCTGCGGAATGAAAACAACAGAAATTCTTATAGCAGGATTTGGCGGACAGGGAATTCTTTTCTCGGGAAAGTTTTTGGCATATAAGGGGCTTTTGGAGGATCTTCAGGTATCCTGGCTTCCTTCCTACGGTCCTGAAATGCGTGGCGGTACTGCAAACTGTAACGTAATTCTTTCCGATACACCTGTTGGATCCCCTATTATTACAGCTCCCAACGTTCTTATCGCTATGAACCTTCCTTCACTTGAGAAATATGTAAATTCCGTAGTTGCCGGCGGACAGATATACGTTGACTCCTCATTGATCGATGCAAAGGTAGATAGAGATGACGTAGAGGTATTCTACATTCCCGCGACACAGATGGCAAAGGATGAGGGTATTTCCAGTCTTGCCAATATGATCATTGTAGGTCATCTTCTTGAAAATCACTCCGAGCTTTCATTTGACGGTGCTGAAACTGTGGTTGAGAAGCTCGTTCCGCCTAAAAAGGCTGCTCTTAAGGAGCTTAATATGAAGGCACTCAGCCTTGGAAAAAATTATAACAAGTAATTTTGCCATATCTTACGATACAAAGGAGATAATATTATGAGTAACAAGCAGTTGGATTGGGCAAATCTGGGCTTTGGATATGTCCAGACAGACAAGAGATACGTTTCAAATTTTAAGGACGGAGCTTGGCAAGAAGGCTTCCTTACAGAGGATGCTAACGTAACTCTTAACGAGTGCGCAGGTGTATTCCAGTATGCGCAGACCGTTTTTGAGGGACTTAAGGCATATCGTACTGAGGACGGAAGAATAGTAACTTTCCGCCCCGACCTCAACGCAAAGCGTATGGCTGACAGTGCGAGAAGACTCGAGATGCCTGCATTTCCTGAGGATAAATTTATCGAGGCTGTAGATGCAGTTGTTGCAGCAAATGCTGACTTCGTTCCGCCTTATGGCTCAGGTGCTACTATGTACCTTCGTCCTTACATGTTCGGAAGCAACCCCGTTATCGGTGTAAAGCCTGCTACCGAGTATCAGTTCCGTATATTCGCAACTCCCGTTGGTCCTTACTTCAAGGGCGGTGTAAAGCCTCTTACGCTTCGCGTATGTGATTTTGACCGTGCCGCTCCTCATGGAACAGGTCATATCAAGGCAGGTCTTAACTATGCAATGAGCTTGCACGCAATTGTTGATGCGCATAATCAGGGATACGATGAAAATATGTATCTTGATTCCGCAACAAGAACTAAGGTAGAGGAGACCGGCGGAGCAAACTTTATATTTATAACAAAGGATAACAAGCTCGTAACACCTAAGTCCGAAACTATTCTTCCTTCTATTACAAGACGTTCACTTTGCTATGTTGCTAAGGAATATCTTGGCATGGAGGTTGAGGAGAGAGAGGTTACTCTCGATGAGGTCAAGGACTTTGCAGAGTGCGGACTTTGCGGTACGGCGGCAGTTATTTCTCCCGTTGGAAAGGTCGTTGACCACGGTAAGGAGATATGCTTCCCCAGCGGCATGACCGAGATGGGACCAGTTCTCAAGAAGCTTTACGATACCTTGACAGGAATTCAGATGGGCAGGATCGAAGCTCCCGAGGGATGGATCCGCGAGATCAAGGTTAAATAATTTAGAAAAAAGCATTGAAAGCGTCGAGCTTTCAATGCTTTTTTATCATCAATGATGATGGTGATGAGCATAGTCAGGGATATGCTCTATGTGGCAATGCTTTTCGTGACAGTGCTCACCCATTGCTTCAAGCTCAATGGTCACATGTCCAATTTTGTGCTCACGTAGCTCCTCACGGATCTTTTCTTTGATCTTATGCGGATCGCCCTTTGCAACAATGTGCATCGTTGCGTAGTTGATATGTCCGTCCATGCTCCAGATGTGTACATGGTGTATATCGAGGACACCGTCAATTTTGCCAAGATGTTCACGTAGTTCTTCGATGTTCACTGTATCAGGCACTTTTTCGAGAAAAATATCAAGTATATCCTTAAAATTTCTTATGGCATGTACAAGGATAAAGAGGGCTACTCCTATTGACATCAAGGGATCAATAATATAGAAGTCTGTAAACGTCATTACTATAGCACCGATAAGCACTACGATCCAACCGAGCACATCCTCAAGCATATGCAGATTTACTGCCTTTTGATTAAGAGAGCTACCGTCACGTGTTACAATGGCAGCTATGAAATTTACACATGCACCTACAAGCGCAAAAATGATCATACCGTTATAGTTTATCTCTGTAGGATCAATAATTCGCCATATCGCGTTATAAATAACCGCAGCGGAGCCGAGCAAAAGGATAAGTGTAGTTATCGCGCTGCCGACGACAGAGTATCTTAAATAGCCGTAGGTGTATTTTTTGTCGGGCTGTCGCTTGCTTTTCTTTTCAAGAAAAAAAGCAATGCCGATGCTTGCTGCATCTCCCATGTCGTGGACTGCGTCAGAAATAATAGCGACGCTTCCTGTAAAAATACCGCCAAAAAATTCAAGGATCGAAAAGGTTAAATTCAAAACAAAAGCGATAAATATATTTTTTTCGGTTTTCATAAGTCCTCCCGATTGACAGTAAATGAAATTTATAGTACAATATATTTATTACCGAACATACTGTACGATAACAGTATACTTTTGAATAATAAAAATATCAATATATTTTTTACATAAAGTGTTCAATACCGAACAATTTTCAAATATTGTATGGAGGAAAAAATGGATAGACGGCAAAAAAAGACAAGGGAAGCGATATTTAAAGCATTTATCGACCTTCTGGCAAATAAGCATTATAATCAGATAACAGTCGGTGAAATTATTGAAAGAGCGGATATTGGCAGGGCAACGTTTTACGCGCATTTTGAAACTAAGGATTTTTTACTTAAGGAGCTTTGTGAGGAGCTGTTTTGCCACATATTTGATTCTATTGAAGGGACCGGCAAGAATCACAAGCATATTTTTGACTGCGAGGCACCGTCATCCGCAATATTGCACCTGTTACGGCATTTGCAGAAAAACGATAACAACATTCTCGCGCTTTTTGCTTGTGAAAACAATGAGCTGTTTTTGAGATATTTCAAGGATAATTTAAAAATATTGATAAAAAAGCAACCGCAGATATTTGAGAACAAAAAGGCTAAAGAGCTTCCGTGTGACTATTGGTACAATCATGTTTCGGTGACATTTGTTGAAACGATAAAATGGTGGGTCGATAACGGAATGAAGGAAAGCCCTGAAATGCTTTCGGAATATTTTCTTGCTGTAATATGATCTCAAAAAGCAAGTCCTTACGGAATTGTTTTCGAAATCCTTGATTTTTATATATAAAAGTGATAAAATAGTGAATATATAATTTATAAGAAATTATTGAAGGAGCTTACTATGCGTAAAAATTTTGGAGCAAAAACATGGCTTTATCCAATGCCTGTGCTTATCATAGGCACTTATGACGAAAATGGCATTCCAAATGCCATGAATGCAGCCTGGGGCGGTATTTATGACACAGAGCAGGTTATGGTCTGCCTGGCTGATGATCATAAAACCACAGATAATATTAAGAAAACAGGTGCGTTTACACTAAGCTTTGCGACGGTAAAGACTGTTGTGCCGTGTGATTACGTTGGTATAGCTTCTGCTAATGACGTTCCCGATAAGTTTGAAAGGGCTGGATTTCACTCGACCAAAAGTGAGTATGTAAATGCTCCGATCATAGATGAATTACCAATGACAGTAGAGTGCAGACTTATAAAATTTAACGAGGATGGGATCTGTATCGGAGAGATCGTTAATATTTCTGCCGACGAAAGTATTCTTGATGAGAATGGCAAGATAGATGCAAAAAAGCTTGATCCCATTATCTACGATGGTGTAACGCATGCATATTGGAGCTTCGGCAATAAGGTCGGTAGGGCATTTTCCGACGGAAATAAGATCAAATAGATCCCGAAAAGGCGCGCTTGTAAGATTTATGCGCGAAGTTTTTATTGATCATTTAGCAGCACGTCGACACTTTAATTGAAAAATAAAAATGAGGTAAGTAAGATAATATGTTCAATAAGCACGCAATAAAAAGAAATGCTTGCCAGCTCTTTGGCGGACAGGCAAAATGCGGATATGACTGGTGGTGGCACTCTTTTACGGCACGGCACGAGCGAACGGGAGAGGAAAGACCGTTTTTCATTGAATATTTTGTTTGTAATCCTAAAAGCGGCGGTGAAGAACCTGTTCTGGGACAGCTTCCCGAAAATAAGCAGAAAGGGATAAAACCCTCATATCTGATGGTCAAAGCAGGAACATGGGGTGAGGATGCCGCGCAGCTACATAGATTTTTCGGTTGGAATAACGCGGAGATATCCTACGGTGTTCCTTTCTCGGTGAGGGCAGAGGATTGCTATTGCACGGAAACAGAGATGAGAGGTCATATAAAAATTAATGCTGCCGAGGCACATCCCGAATGGATGTGTCAGAACGGAGAGATGTCCTGGGATCTTAAAATTGATAAAAAGGTTGCTTTTAACGTAGGATATGGGGCGGGAACGCTTTTTCGTCGTATGCAGCTTTTCGAGATGTTCTGGCATGCTGAGGGAATGAAGACCTACTACACGGGCGAGGTGATCTGGAACGGTGAGAGGTATATTGTCACGCCCGAAAGCTGCTACGGATATGCAGACAAGAACTGGGGCAAGAATTTTACATCTCCATGGGTATGGCTATCATCAAATAATTTAACGAGCAAGCTCACGGGCAAGAAGCTTGAGGATAGCGTATTTGATATCGGAGGTGGCTGTCCTAAGATAGGACCTGTGGCGCTCAAGAGAAAGTTGCTTTCGGCATATTGGCATGAGGGCAAGTGCTATGAATTCAATTTTTCAAAATTCTGGACCTTCACACGCACTAAATTTGACTGTAAAGAAACCGAAACGCAAATCATTTGGCACGTTGAGCAGAAGACCTGGCGCAACAGAATGGTGACCGATATAACCTGTGAGAAAAAGGATATGCTTCTTGTTAACTATGAGGCACCTACGGGAGAGAAGCGGCACAACCGTCTTTGGAATGGTGGCAACGGAAAGGGAACCGTCAAGCTCTATCGCAAAGATAAGCTCATAGATGAGGTCATCTGCGAAAACGTTGGATGCGAATACGGTGAGTATGATATCTAATATACAATATAATAACGGCTCCGCAGATCAAAGGCTGTGCGGAGCCGTTATTCTTATATTCCGTACGTACCAGTTAAGGGATCTTTAAAAATTCCTATTTCTGGTGTTGCGAATGTGAATATAACGAATAAAACGGCAATTGAAAAAAGTAAAGCTATTGGAAGCTTTGGATTTTTGCAAACGGTTGTGTCATTGTTAAACTGCCGTGTTTCATAGATATAAGCTATCGCGGCAGAAATAAAGAAGATCGCTATATTTATCCAATCGGGAGAATTTCCAAAAATACCGTTGACGGTATAAAACAGAACGGGGATTAGTATAAGACCTATAAGAATACCTTTGAGCTTTACACACCAAAAATTACCGCGTTCATTGAAGAAAAAGCTTTGTATAATAGCAAAGATAAATGTCGGCCAAAATAGCAGCTTCATGTGCTCCCAGGTTGATTCATTTACACCTGAAAATGGTGCTATCCACGCAGCCTCCCAAAGCCACTCATATAGGAAATGCAATAATATACCACCAAGTGATGTAATAGCGAATCCTGCAAGCTGCCAGAGTCCGATTGATCGTTTCATATATCACCTCAAATATTTATTCATGTAAAGTTTATTCCAAAAAAAGACAATTTATACTTAAAAACGGTACAAGAGTTTAGCCTCGTAAAAAAATTTTTTTGCTTTTCTGTGCCATAAAAATACTATACTTCATTGACTTTTTTTAATAGAAATGATATACTATAGTTTGGTGCTTAGTTTATTTGAGCGAAAAATGCTCTCAAATGAAGCATTAATAAGTGATGAAAGGAGAGAAAATTTTGAGAACCCGCAACAAGTTAAGAATATTTTTCGTTGTGCTCAAGGTCACGCTTTGCATGATACTTATGAAGTCGGAGGCCAAGCGGTCTTAGGAAGAC
>JAZSJE010000199.1:0-2414 GCA_045534135.1 Eubacteriales bacterium | reverse complement strand
TGTCTTCCTAAGACCGCTTGGCCTCCGACTTGATTATGTTTTTGAGGGAATAACGTTTAAAGTTAAGCGTGGAGAAATAGTAGGAATCATAGGCGGTACGGGATCAGGTAAATCAACTCTTGTAAATCTTATTCCCGGCTTTTACACCGCTACCCAAGGAAGCGTATACATAGATGGCAAAAACGCTTCCGTGTTGGATCCTTCAGAACTCAAGACCCAGTTTGGAATAGTTCCTCAAAAAACAACTCTCTTTTCCGGAACTATACGTTCCAATCTTCAGTGGGGCAAAGAAAATGCCAGCGATGAGGAAATGTGGTCAGCACTCGACGGAGCATGCGCCCGTGATTTTGTAGAAGATAAGAAAGCCGCACTTGACGAGACTGTTTTACAGGGCGGTCGCAATTTTTCAGGCGGTCAGCGTCAAAGACTTACCATCGCAAGAGCTCTTATAAAAAAGCCTGAAATCCTTATACTTGACGATTCATCATCAGCACTTGACTATGCCACCGAGGCACAACTTAGAAAAAACATAATGTCACTTGATTATTCCCCTACAGTATTCATAGTTTCTCAAAGAGCTTCCTCTATAATGCATGCAGATATTATAATCGTGCTTGATGACGGACGTGCCGTTGGAATTGGTAAGCACAGCGAATTACTTGAATCTTGTGAGGTATACAAAGAGATATATAACTCCCAATTTGCAAAAGGGGGTGCCGAGATATGAGCAAAAAGAAAAATAAGGTTTCTCTGAAAGCAAGCGTCTCTGTCTTCTTTAAGGTGATGAAATACCTTAAAAAGTATCGTATCCTCTTTATCCTCTCGCTTGTGTTCACTATAGGTGTAGTTGCGCTGAGCCTTTATGTACCGATACTTATCGGTCAGTCTATCGACCTTGCAATAGGAAAAAGCAATGTCAATATGATCGGAATATATGAAAAGCTTACACTCATTGGCATCTGCATCCTTATAACTGCGCTTTTACAGTGGCTCATAAACGTTATGAATAACCGCATCGTTTACGGAATAGTTAAAAACGTAAGGTACGAAGCGTTTTGCAGACTGCAAAAATTCCCTGTTTCATATGTTGATTCTCACCGTTCAGGTGATATCGTAAGCCGTTTGGTTACTGATGCTGATCAGTTTTCTGACGGTCTACTGATGGGCTTTACACAGTTCTTTAACGGAATTATGACTATCCTCGGAACGCTTATATTTATGTTCTCAATAAGTATACCAGTAAGCCTTATAGTTATTTTTGTGACTCCTCTTTCTTTATTCGTTGCCGCATTTGTAGCTAAAAAGACCTATTCAATGTTTAAGCTACAGGCAGAAATACGAAGCGAGCAGACAGCACTTATAGACGAAATGATAGGAAATCACAAAACGGTTGTCGCATTTGGATATGAGGATAAAGCGCAAGAGTCCTTCGATGAGATAAACGAAAGACTTTCTAAGGTTTCTCTAAAGGCAATTTTCTTCTCATCAACAACCAATCCATCCACACGCTTTGTTAATAGCATTGTTTACGCATTGGTTGCTTTGACCGGTGCATTACTATGCATGGGAGGCGGTGCGTATATTACGGTAGGTATGCTCTCAAGCTTTTTGTCCTATGCTACGCAGTATACCAAGCCATTTAATGAAATATCGGGAGTAGTTACCGAGCTTCAGGGGGCACTTGCCTGTGCAAGCAGAGTTTTTGAAATAATAGAAGCTCCTATTGAAAGCGATGAAGTTCAGTTTGACAAAGATATCAATGACGTCGCCGTTGAATTCAGAAACGTTTATTTCTCCTACAGTGATGACAAGCCTCTTATTGAAAACTTCAATTTCAAAGCTGAGTATGGTCAGCATATCGCTATCGTAGGTCCTACCGGATGCGGAAAAACGACTCTCATCAATCTTTTGATGCGCTTCTACGACGTTAAAGATGGCGCGTTCTTATTGGGTGATACTGACATAAGAGAAATGCCACGCAGTGTCCTTCGAAAATCCTATGGAATGGTTCTTCAGGATACATGGATATACGAGGGTACTGTTCGTGAAAACATTTCGTTTGGAAATTCCGATGCCACAGATGAGGAAATCGTAGCAGCTGCTAAGGCGGCTCATGCTCATAGCTTTATAAAAAAGCTCCAAAATGGTTACGATACAATTCTCGGTGAGGGCGGCGGAGAGCTTTCACAGGGTCAAAAGCAATTGCTTTGTATCGCCAGAATAATGCTCTGCCAGCCCGAAATCCTCATTCTGGACGAGGCAACCTCATCTATCGACACAAGAACCGAGATGAGAATACAAAAGGCATTTAAGACTCTTATGAAGGGGCGTACGGCATTTGTTATCGCGCACAGACTCTCTACAATAAAAAATTCCGATGTAATACTGGTTATGAAGGACGGAAATATTATCGA
>JAZSJE010000070.1:0-5572 GCA_045534135.1 Eubacteriales bacterium | reverse complement strand
CCCATCGCGCTGACCGCCGTTAAGGCTACGAGCATCTGCGCACCGTAAGGCAGTATTCCCTGAAATATACACGAGAAGGTGTCAAGAATAGATGCGGTCTTTTGGGGAGAAATTCCGTATTCCTTTGCCATTTCAGATGCGATCGGGTTTGCCATTACTATCGCAACAGTATTATTAGCGGTAGAAATATCCATAAGCCCGACAAGCAATCCAATACCGAGCTGTCCCGCTTTCTTTCCTCGGAATATACGACGGATCCCATTAAGCAGTGACGTAAATCCGCCAGCCTCACGTATCAGCGCGCATAGCGCTGCCACCAGCACGGCAACCATCGCGGTCTCAAACATGCCCGAAACACCGCCGCCCATTCCCTCTAAGAGCGTGGGAAAATCCATAGCACCTGTAGACATCATAATAACGCAACCCGTTCCAATGCCGATCATAAGCGTGATAAATACGTTAATTCCGACTATGCCACCGATCAGCACGAGAACGTAGGGGATGATCTGAACAAGATCATATGACTTGGTCACAATAGGCTGAATATCCGCGTTCAGTGAAAGTATAAATATCAATCCAAGCGTCACAATAGCGGCAGGAAGCACGACGGAGAAATTCGTTCTGAACTTATCCTTCATGGCGCACCCCTGACCATTACATGCGGCAATGGTCGTATCAGATACAAAGGAGAGATTATCACCAAACATAGCTCCTCCCACAACGGTACCGACACAAAGCGGCAGAGAAAATCCTGACGTCGCCGAAATAGCCACCGCAATAGGCGTGATCAGAGTAATAGTTCCCACTGAGGTTCCCATTGCAGTGGAAACAAAGCAGCTAACGATAAACAGCACACATACCGCAAAACGCGCGGGAACTACAGAAAGCAGAAAATATGCCACGCTTTCAGCACTGTTCCTTCCAACCACACCTACAAAGATGCCCGCCAAAAGAAAAATAAGTAACATAGTGATGATATTCTTATCACCAACACCCCGCCCCATAAGAGATAGCTTTTTTTCAAAGCTTACTCCTCTGTTTTGCAGACAAGCCACAAGCAGAGCCACCAAAAAGATCACGACAATGGGAATTTTATAAAATCCCATTGGAATATTCAAAATATACTCAAAGGTAATTCCCAATCCTAAATACAGAAGGACAAAAATGCCGATCGGCAAAAGTGCCCACACGTTTCCCTTTTTCATACTGCAATCCTTTCAAAGACTTAAATCTTCATTTACTGTCTTAATTGTCTTTTATTTTTGGCGAACGCCAATCAAACGCAAGCTCCACACTGTCAAACGGAGTCTTAAAATACTTACCGTTCAGTGGCTCATTCCATTTATAGTGCTTTATAACGTTGACGAGCTGAGAAATATCCTCCAGCGTATGATAATGTCCTCCACTTCGAAAATACCAAAGAAGATTTTCTCCCCTTCCAAGCAACTTGTATACCTCACCTGCTCCCATGGTCGTTTGCCATGATCCTACGGGATTTGCCATTATGTCGCTCGCCGCCTCAGATATAAACAGCACGCGAGGCGCGACCATAGCCTTAAGATAATGCGAATCAAACGGAAGCTCATCCTCGCGCCCGATATAGGATCTCATCTCAGCACTTAACCAAAGCGGAAAATGATGCACGATATTTGAAAGCGGCTCGCTTTCCTTTTCTGTAACTCCGTCCTCGGTCACAGCCTTTATATTCAGTCTGTAACAGCTACATCCGCCTGCGCATGCAGCATTTGGATTAACAATTGCCGCCCTCTCGTCAAGCGCGCCCGCAAGCATAGCCGTTTTTCCTCCGCGCGAGTGCCCCGTAAATGCTATACAATCCATGTCCGCAAATCCGAGAAGCTCAAGCGCGTCAACGCATCTTGAATATCCCCATGCCCATGCCGCAATAGCGCCGAAGGAATACTCGGGGTATATCCGCTCGAGCTCACCGCGTCGCTTATCGGAATCGTAATCTCTTACAGTTTCGCACATAATATCATACTCTCGCGAACCCTCAATAACCTTCTCGGTATTATACCACGCTATATCGGGGAAAAGCACAGTACGGTTAAAAAGCGCAAGATTTATTCCGTTATCGGTAAAGGCTTTTATGTACTCCTTGTCAAATCCGTATGGAAAGCACATATCTCCCGAAACGACGGTCGGCAATACCTTCTTCCCCGACGCCTTGAAAACTGTCATATCAAAGCTTAGGGTATTCCCTCTTTTCCCCGTTCTTATACGGTATACCGAGGGACCTGAGTCACTTGAATAAAGGACCTCTACGCTTAACACCTCAGGTTTTGGCGGTGGTGTGCCGTATTGAAGCTCCACTGCGCTTTTGTATATTTCATTTCTTCTCTCGATCCAATCCTCTTTACCGCGCACTTTTCTGCCGTCGTCAAACACAAAAGGATCTGGGAGCTTTCCCTTTAAGTTATATTCCGTTATTTTTATCTTTTTCACGCCTTTTTATCCTTTTTGCTTTTCTTTCGGTCATATCTGTACATAGATATTCCGAGAGATATTATCGACAAGGCATCTCCAACACATGAGAAATAAGCTGTGCTTATAAAATTATACGCAAGCCAGAATGGAGAGCCGAGTATGGATATTCTTCTTATCTTCTTTTCATCGTCGATCCAGAACGCATTTGTATGAAGCATAACACCGAGGATAGGCAAAAATCCAAAATTATCCTTAGTCGCTATCATCACGTAAATTCCCGCGCCGACAATAAAAAGGTTTATTAAAATTATTACAAGCTTTAAATGCTTTTTTATAAAGCCTGAGCTTTTTTTATGTGCAAGCAAGGTAGCAGCTGCTCCGGCTACGTCAAGCACAGCACCGGAGAAAGCGCCGAGCATCACGTATTGCACAACATAAAGAACACGTGAAATTAAATTGAACAGCAGTATATTGCTTCGTTTCTTCTGCAAATAACTAAGCAGAAAAAAGCTCAAGGCAACAAGACCTACCGCGTTAGCCCAAATATCCATAGACTATCCTTTCAAAAAGTATCAGTGACTAAATTCGTTATTTATAGCGCAAAGCATAAATTTTCTCAGATCTTCAGCATAAATCTCTTTCGATATCCCTAAAACAAGCTTTGCGTATGCAGCCTCTGACGTCATATCAAGTAAAACTGTATCCGTGCTTTTGCACAGATCGTACACCGATGAATATTGCTCACTGTCGAGCCTTGACGGCGCAACAAAAAGAGGAATATTAGCCTTCGCGCATTTAGCCGCAAAATACAAGATGGAGCTTGTGGAATATCCTTCATCCTGCGAATTTCTCTCAACGCAAACAGTTCCCGAATGGTAGCTTCCGTGTATTACTCCGCAAACACCGTCAAGAGATATACAGCTATAATCAAGCCCCGTATACGGCTGTAAAAGAAGCGCCTTTGAGGTAAGATGTTTGGGGATATCCACGGCCATTCGCTTACTCGAAAGCTCCTTACACCTTTTAAAAAGCTCTCCGTCCCCAAGCAAAAATCTACCGTTAGGCGCGGAAAAAAAGTCCTCGGAATAATTTGGAGATTGCATTATCGCACTTCCCAAATGAACGTAGAGCTTGCCATCGGAATTTCTGTACGGAACGTAAACGTTAGGAGAAACACCTGACATTATAAGCTCTGTCGCGGCACAAAAATTTGCCGTCGCGTTGCTTGATAAATCCATAGGCGGTCGGTTACCCGAAACGATCATGATCGGCACGGGCGTATCCGAAAAAACGAATGAAAGCAATGCCGCGCTGAATGCAAGCGTGTCCGTACCGTGAAGAATTATAACTCCTCTATAATCATCAAGATCAAATTTCCTTATATGAGCTATTATCTTATCAAGCTTGGAGAGCGTCATGTTCTCGCTGAGCGTCTGATACTCACCCTCTAAGCAGGAATCCTCAAAAAGCTCCTCACAGTATTTCGCCCAGAGCGAATCGCTTCTTGCAAAATTAAGCAAAAGTGCCCTTTTCGCAAGAGCTGGAGATAGCTCTCTGCCATGCTCCGTGGGAGCGGTACATATAGTTCCGCCCGTATATACGGTCAATATTTTTTTGCCCACAAGGAGCCTCCTTTTTTCCAAAACACGCCCAAAGCCAGCATGCCTTGGGCGTGTATTTTTTAAAGACTGTTTACAGTATCAATAAGAACCTTGCGCAATGTCTGCGGATCGCAGTTGCCGCGAAGCTCCTTCATGCACTTTCCAAAGAGCGACATAAGTGCCTTCTCCTTACCACCCTTGTAGTCGCTTACCGACTTAGGATCTGCCGCAACTACCTCTTTTACCACCTTTTCGATAAGAGAAGTATCATTAGATACGATAAATCCGTTCTTCTCGGCATATTCAGCGGGTCTTATGCTGCTGTCCTCAAACATAGCCGCAAGTATCTTCTTTGCGTTAGCACGTCCTACCTTGCCATCGGATACGAGCACTATAAGCTCACCGAGTACAGCACCGTCAAGAGTAAGCATATCGTAGGTCATCTTTCTGGCGTTGAGGATGCTCATGACCTCGGATATCATCCAGTTAGCCGCGTCCTTTGCGCTATTGCATACACCGTAAGCCCCCTCAAAGCACTCACAAAGAGCTATACTCTTAGTAATCTGCTCTGCGTCGTACTCACTCAGCCCGTATTCCTCGGTATATCTCTGACGCTTTACCTCAGGAAATTCAGGAAGCGTTGCCTTGATCGAATCGTACCATGCGTCATCAATTACGACAGGCATTACGTTAGGATCGGGGAAATAGCGGTAGTCCCCCGCGGTCTCCTTGCTTCTCATAGCAAAGCTCTTGCCCTTGATATCGTCCCAACGTCTTGTTTCCTGAACCAAAACCTCAGTTCCGTTCTCAATAGCGTCTATATGTCTTGCGGTTTCATACTCGATAGCGCGCTTGATAGCCTCGATCGAGTTCATGTTCTTCATCTCGGTACGAACACCAAGTTTATCACTTCCCTCGGGACGTACAGACAGGTTTACATCGCAGCGCATAGTTCCGTGCGCCATCTCGCACTCAGCAACCTTCGCATAGCGAAGAAGTGTCTTAAGGCGTTCAAGATATGCCTCAACCTCCTCTGCGCTCGACAGATCGGGCTGACTGACTATCTCTATAAGCGGAACACTGGTGCGGTTAAAGTCAACGTGAGTTGTATCCTCTCTGATATCGTGAACAAGCTTACCTGCATCCTCCTCCATGTGTATCTGTTTGATACGCACGTTCTTCTTTCCCTTGGAGGTTTCGATCTCCACAAGTCCGTTTACGGCTACGGGAGCAAACCACTGCGTAGTCTGATACGCTGCGGGAAGATCGGGATAGTAATAGCTCTTTTTGTCAAATGTTGTCGTGCGGTTAATGTGACAGTTAAGCATCATTCCCGCCTTCATTCCAAAATCAACAACTCTCTTGTTTACAACGGGAAGCATACCCGGCATGCCGCAGCAAGCGGGGCATACGTGCTCGTTGGGTTCTGCTCCGTAGGAATGAGCCGAGCAAGAGCAAAAGATCTTTGATTTCGTTGCCAATTCAACGTGAACCTCAAGACCGATGACTGTTTCGTATCTCATAAT
>JAZSJE010000227.1:0-4400 GCA_045534135.1 Eubacteriales bacterium | reverse complement strand
CCGAATACTGCACGTAGGTATATCCCATATCCTTGAGCTTTTCGAGCACGTCGGTGAATCTCTCCTCACTGTCGAGATAATTTCTGATAGAATGTAGATTGAGTCCAAGCCCTTCTTTTATCATTTTACAAATTCTCCTTTTTTGTTTGAAGTTTTATATTGATTTTTGTATTGCTGATCTTGCGTAGTAGAACGTAACGTTGTAAATCTTATAAATTATTTAACGATCGGCTCGTTGCCGTAAAATATATCCTTCCAGTCTTCGACTTTCGGCTCGTTATATATTGCTTTGTAAGCATCGGGGCGGCGACAGCGCTCGGTCATCTGCTTTATGTTTTCGGAATAAGCGGAAAAACCCGTAGTGTGAGTTATCCAAGGCTTTCCGATATCGATCTCGACCACCTTATAAGACGGATCTCTGAAGCGCTCGATTATTTCTCCGTCAGGAGCTACTATACCTGTGAAGGCAACATCGTTATTGCCGTCGATCTGGGTACAGGCAATATGCATCACGTTATCTATTGCTCTTGCTCTTAGCTTAAGCTCCCATTGCGGAATGAGAGTGTCTCCGTACAGCGGATACAGTACAAGCTCAGCGCCGTTATTTCCAAGGCATCTTGCGCTTTCGGGGAAATAGTTATCCCAGCATATCATAATACCGACCTTGCCGATATCAAGATCAAAGACGGGGAAATCCTCTCCGTTTGAAAGCCCTCGCGTCTGCTCGCTGTGAGTAAGATGTACCTTCCTGTATCTGCCTATCTCCTTGCCATCGCGGTCAAGGATATAAGCCGAATTATAGACCTTCCCGTCAGCATATTCGTAATCCCACGGTACAAGATACGCGTGATATTTTTTTGCAAGCGCAGAGCATCGCTGCTTCCACTGTGCAGAGACCTTTAAAAGTCTATCGTGATCCTTTACTATGCTTCTGTCGGGTACGTGTTGAAATGCCTCGGGGAAAAATACAAGGTCTGCTCCTCCGATAAAGCATTTTTCAGCCTGAGAATACAGCATATCGCATCTTGCCTGATAATCATCCTCCGCACGCTGTACCATCTGAATAAGTCCTATCTTAGCCTTTGACATACTGTTCTCCTTTATAAATCCACGGTTTTGACGGTGTTTCCTTGCTTTACGGTAGCCCTGCTACCGTTTATTGAAATTTCGGGAGATGGACCTTCCTTTCCGTCTGTTGAAAAATATACGTTGGAAGCAAAAATATACTCGCCCTTATCAAGAACACCTGTCTGATAGCAAGGATAGATCGACTGAGGGCAAAGAAGATGCATACCTGGCTGAGAGGACTGTACTGAATAGTTTACAGGAACATCTGTCGTTACCTCGATCTTACTCACCTTGTTTTCGTATAGTGCTGTATTTCCAAGCAGCTTATAGGAGTCGTTTTTTATGCCGATACTGAATCCGCCCTCGCATATCATATATTTCTGTGAAAGCGTTACCTTATGTATCCTTGCGTGCCATCCGTCCTCAAGAGGAATTAGCCACGTTTTGATCTCGGTAGCGGGATCGTTTGCAAACGGAATGTGCTTAGAAACAAGTACACCGTTTACTGTCTGATTGTCTATGATCCTGCGTCTGTGAGAGCTCATAGTCCCGTCGGGTGTGACCAGAGAGATCATATTGTCAGCGGATGTGACATCAACGCACGAAAGAGCATAGCCTGAGCGGGAATTGTAGGCGAATTTAGAGTATGCGCCCGCCATATCGTTAAAGCGGTGACCAAATACCTCGTTCTGATAGTAGTGAAGTGCTCCGTTGTAAAGTGTTACGCCGTTTTTGGCGTTATCACCCGCAATGATCGTATCAAGCCCTTTCAGCGGATTGGGTATAATGAAATTTTTCTGCTCGATGGGCAGAGGCCTTATCTCACTTGACCAAAGAGGAGAGCTCTCGTCAGCGAGAAAACATAAAAATCCCTCTGTGTAACAGCTTATTGCTCCGTCTGAGGCGTAACCCTCGCCAAATCCGGGAGTTGAATAAAGATAGCCGACAGGGAAGCAGCCGTCATCCGTAGGAATACTGTTGTTATAGAAATATTCAATGTTTTTCTTAACTACGTTCTTGCAAAGCCCTGGGTCTACGTCACATCCTGTCATAACCGCGAGCGCAAATGGAGCTATTGCCGCAAAGCGGTAACCGATAGATCTTCCATATGCCGCCATACCTCCGTCACTGTCAAAATAATGAATGAAGTGATTGAGGTACTCCGAGCTTCTCTTTCTGTATTTCTCACACTTTTCCTCGTAATCCGTACGTTTTTTATCGGAAATAAGGATCCAGAGAAGTGTATAGGTATGATGCGCCCAAGCCTCGTAATAATCAAATCTGCCAAGCTCTCCGTCGCTATACCAGCCGTTTCCGTAATAAAGATTTTCAAGGAAGTCATATCCCTTTTGCATATCCTCATCAACCTCTGAGCAATCGTAGCCGAGGCGCTTGAGTATTTCGATACAGAATATCGGGTACCAATAATGGTTATTTTGCCAGGAACGCTTGATCGCGGTGATAGACCACTCCTTTATCCAGCTTGCGATAGTATCGCGCTCTTTATCGGTCAAAACGTCCCAGAGCTTTTCTTTTGCAAAGCAGACTGTAACAAGGTAAGCCGCTATTTCGGTTACTGACTGATTCGCGAAGGTCTCCTCGGTCTCCTTAGTTACGTTTCGGTCAAAGCGAAGGGGGGAGTCTTTTCTCGTACCGTCGAGCATTATCATATTGATAAAGTCGTTTGCCTGCATCTCCTTGCCGTTGTGTGTTACGGTGAGCGAGCCGTCGTTTATAAATGGAGCAATGCCCCACATAGGGCGGAAAATATCCTCCATTTTGGTACACTCAAAGCTTACTCGGTCACTTATAACGTACTGATAATCTGGAGAATACCTTTTGCTCATTCTGCCAAGAAGTGACTTATACGTTGCCTTTGCCTTTTCGTAAAGCTCTTTTCTGACTGTCATTTTCATACCTCCGTTTTCGGCGGGCTACAAATGATAGCGCACGCTCCTTCTAAAGTAAACTCAATATCGGCAGGAATAAAAAAACGATCTCCGCGTTTAAGACAGTGCTTTTCGCCTGCGCATAAAAGAACGCCACCGTTTTCCTTAACTACTACTGTAGTGAAATGCCCGTATTTTAAAGTAACACAAGCGTCTTTGACAAGCTCAAGCTTAAAGCAGGGCGTATCCTCGTAGCTGACGAGTGTTTCAGTTCCGTTTTTGTTTGCCTTGGGCTTTAAAATAAAGCGTTCTTTTATCTCATCAATAGTTCTCGGTGTGTAGTCAAAGCAATCAAGCATTGCTTCCTCTCCGACACCGTAATGTATTTGCATCGGTGTAAGCGCCTCACCCGCAACTGTTATCTTCTCCGCTCGCATGGTGTAGTCGGTGGGCTCCTGTATCTCGAGGAGGAAGCAGCCTGCGCCTATCGCGTGGGGAGTTCCGCCGTTGACAAGTATAACGTCACCAACGTTTACGCGTATTCTATGCATACATTCAAGCATTCCGCTTATGTCCTGCTTTTTGAACAGCTGCGCAAAGTATTCCTTTGTAACGTATTCCTTAAATCCAAGGTAAACACAAGCGCTTTCATCTCTTTTTTTTAGGATATACCAGCACTCTGTTTTGCCGTAGTCGGTGCCGAAGTACTTTCTTGCGTACTCCTTCGTCGGGTGTACCTGTATCCCGAGTCGCTCAGCGCTGTCAAGCAGCTTGATGAGAACACCGCTTTCTTTTCGTTGCTGACCGAGATCCGATTTTGAAACCGCCTCGGTTATCAAGACCTCGCCCTCATCGGTAATGACTCTTGAAATTCCCTCGTTTTTGGCGTAGATCTTGCTTTTCGCCTCGGTAAATGAGGATATCCAGTCCTCAGGATAAAAATCGTCCGCGGCTTCCTTCGCACCGAGAAACTCGCGGAGCACCTTGCCACCGCGGTAGGTTCTCGAGGTAAAGGTGGGAAGCTGCTTTAATGCCTTTTTCGTGATCATATTATTTATCCTTTTCAATGATAACGCTGTCGTTTGACGCTACCATCGCATCAAACGTGATATCTCTAAAGGCCACCTCGACCTTTTGCGATTTATCGGTGTAATTGAATATGAAAAACAGGTATTTTCCAGAGTTTTCGGCTACCTTTATGGTAACGTCGCCTTTGTATTTAAGCTCGGTAAGACCGTATTCGGCGATAATATCCGCCATAAGAGAAAGTATGCTTCTATCTCCCGTCTTTGCGTAGCCGTACCAGAGCATAGTGTTGAAGGTCATCGCCTCGCCCTTGCCGTATTTTATCCTGCTTACAGCGCACCGACCGTCATTAAATCTGCCTTTTATTTCTCCCGTAGTGACCTCTACGAGATCGCGTATATAGTATCCCTTGATCTT
>JAZSJE010000092.1:0-7270 GCA_045534135.1 Eubacteriales bacterium | reverse complement strand
TGCGAAAAATAAGGACTGACGGGGAAACGGACCCCAAAGCAAAGGCTGCCGAGCGTAAAAGCTCGGCAGCCTTTTTGTATAACGAAAATCAAGCTTTCGCTACGCTTAGCACGGGTATCCGTTAAAAATGTGACTTAAAATTTTTTGTTCTTGAGAGCCTCGAGCATGATAACCGCGCTGCTCTTATTGGTAGCAAGCGGTATGGACTGTACGTCGCAAAGGCGAAGCAGTGCGGATACGTCGGGCTCGTGAGGCTGTGCTGTCAGCGGATCGCGCAAAAATATCACAAGACCTATCTCACCGTTTGCGAGCATTGCGCCTATCTGCTGGTCACCGCCAAGGGGTCCGCTTTTCATTCGGTGTATGGAAAGTCCTGTTTCTCCCATGATAAGAGTGCCCGTAGTGCCTGTTGCGTAAAGCTCGTAGTCAGCAAGGACATCCTTGTATTCCTTTGCTATATCTATTATCTCGTTCTTCTTTTTATCGTGTGCTATAAGAGCTATTTTCATAGTTGCTCCTCCTTTGCTTTTCTACCGATATTCTAACATTGCGCAACCGAAATGTCAATAGATTTTCAAAACATCCCCTTTTTGAATTCCTTTTTTATCTCCACGCTGTGCAGATATGCCTCGGCGAGCGCGCTTTTTTTAAGACGAAAGGCGGAGCTTCGGGACATACCCAGAAGCTCTGCGCATTTCTCTACGGAATCTCCTCTTACGTAGTGATAATAGAGCAAGAGCTTTGGATTTCCGTTAGGCATTCCGAGTATGAAATGTCTTACCTCGTACATCTTGGCACGGGCTACCGTAAATTCTGCGGGGGATTCGCTTTCCCATTCCATCGTGTCGAAGTACTTTTCCTCGTAATTCTTCATAGCCATGAGCCGTCTGCAAAAGCGGTAGCTTTCCAGATAGTTTTCTATAATTTCCTTTTGTTCTTCTGTTATTTCCTTCTTCTTTTTCATTTATTCCTTTCCGCAGTTATTTGCGTAGCTGTCTATGTACAGTCCTTCGCGCAGTCCTCGCAAAAGACAAATTTTCCGTTTTTGCAGTAGTTATCTTCCTCGTATAAGTACTCTCCGCACTCCTCGCATTGTCCTATGGGATCGCCCAGCTCAAGGCTTGATCCCACGTATGAGGGGCAGGATGAGGGGCAGAGGTACATTTTGCATATCGCGCACAAGCTTTTTGCTCTCACTTCCTTTCACATTGGATTTTTATATCCTTGTTTTTATTGACAAATTAACTGCTCTGCTATATAATTATAATGTTAAGTGGCTGAATATAGTGTAACAGATTTCTGTACTAATGTCAATACAAAATACGGAAATTTGTAATATTTGTAGAGGTGCACAAATTTTATGCAGGAAACGCGGTACAGATTTCCGTATTTTATGAAATTTGGACAAAAGCGTGCCAAAACTTTACTCTTGGGTTTGTGCGCTGACACAGACCACGCACAAACCCCAAAATTGAGTTTGGTCAAGCTTTTTAAAGCTTGCGGGTCATAGGGCGGAGCCCTAACGAAACGGCGTTTCTTTTTTGTTTCTTTTTTCTTTGCGCCAATAGTGCCAAAGAAAAAAGATAAAGACACGCGTAGCGGCTTCTTTTCTCTTACTTTTCTTTCAAGAAAAGTAAGGAAACCTAAAGAAAAAGAAAGGGAAAATAATGATAGCAATTACAGTTGACGGTCTTTCGCTTGCGTTTGGAGTGAATACCGTGCTTGAAAATATATCCTTTTCGCTCGATGAGGCGGACAGGCTTGGAATTATCGGTGTGAACGGCTGTGGAAAATCCACGCTTTTTAAGCTGATAATGGGAGAGCTTAGTGCCGATAGCGGAGAGGTCTATATCTCTAAGGACAAGAGCGTGGGCATTTTGCGTCAGGATGATGCCTTTCTCGATCTTTCGGGTGAGGACGGAGAAGCAAGTGCTCTTGAGGTCATGTACCGATCCTTTCCGCATCTGCTCGAAGCCGAGAAGCGTCTTGCTCTGCTTGAGGAAAGGCTTTCGTCGGGGGATGAGCGTGCGTTGAGCGAATATTCAAGCCTGAACGAGCGTTTTATCAGTGAGGGCGGACTTGAATTCCGTGGCAGATGTGCCTCGACGCTGCTCAAAATGGGATTTTCTCCCGAGGAGCAGGTGCGCCCGATATCCTCATTCAGCGGCGGACAGCGCACGCGTCTTGCGCTCTCGCGAGAGCTTTGCAGAGAGCCTGATATCCTTATGCTCGACGAGCCGACGAACCATCTTGACATGGAAACGCTCGGCTGGCTGGAGAGCTTTCTTTCCGCCTACAAAAAATGCCTTATGGTCATCTCGCACGACCGATATTTTCTCGATCGAGTTACAAATAAGACGCTCTGTATAGAAAATCACAAGGCTAAGCTATACAACGGCGGCTACACAAAGAGCATGGAGCAGAGAAGGATCGAGCGCGAGATAGAGGAGCGACACTATAAAAACCAGCAAAAGGAGATAGCGCGTCAGGAGGCGTATATAGCTCAGCAGCGCGCTTGGAACAGAGAGAGGAATATAATTGCCGCGGAGAGCCGCCTTAAGCTTCTATCCAAAATGGAGCGAATAGAAAAGCCCGAAAATTCGCCTAAGAGCATTCGAATGAGCTTTGCCGAGGCAGGGGCGAGCGGGAACGAGGTCATCAATATCCGAGGGCTTTCATTCAGCTATGACGGGCAGGGCGATGTGCTTCGCGACATGAGCTTTACCGTGCGTCGCGGTGACCGACTTTTCCTTGTCGGACCTAACGGATGCGGAAAATCCACGCTTATAAAGCTTCTTATGGGCAAGCTTTGTCCGACCTCGGGATATGCTGAGTGGGGCTATAACGTAAAGGTAGGATATTACGATCAGGAAAACCAGAATCTTACCCCATCAAGCACGGTTCTTGACGAGCTTTGGAATACCTATCGGGGAATGAACGAAACCGAGATACGAAATACTCTTGCGCTTTTCCGTTTTATCGGGGAGGACGTCTACAAGCTCGTGGGAGATCTCAGCGGCGGAGAGAGAGCAAGGCTTACGCTCTCGAAGCTTATCCTTGCCGACACCAATCTGCTTATTCTTGACGAGCCGACGAACCACCTTGACATATCCTCACGGGAGGTGCTTGAGAGCGCACTTTCCGAGTACGAGGGAACTGTGGTCATCGTGTCGCACGACCGATATTTTATCGAGCGCCTGGCTACCCGTCTTATTGATATAAACCCCGTTGCTCAGGGTGGAGGCTTTAGCGATATCGGAGTTGAGCGCATAGGTGCGGGATACGAGGAGCTTTGCCGTGACAGAGAGCGTAGGCGCGCGTTGTCCGACGGGTCAAGCGCAGAGCGCGAGGCTGCCACAAGCTCAAACAAGGAGCTTTACCTGAAAAACAAAAAGGAAACAGCCGATAGAAGAAATGCCCAGAAGCGTCTTGAAAGGCTTCGCCGTGAGGCGGAGAAGCTCGAGGCGCAGATAGAGGAGATAGATGCTGAGATGAACGGTGAGGCGGCAACCGATTATACAAGGCTTGCCGAGCTTGACGAAAAAAAGAATGCTCTTGAGGAGCGCTTGCTTGAAATTTACGGTGAAATATAAAGGAGATACCATATGATACGTATTATCCCAACCCCACATGACAGTAGACTGACAGAAGAAAGAGAGGTATTCCTTGCGCGTGTGTCCTATCCCGACGATTTTAAGGACGCGGCAAAGACTCTTTGTGATTTTTCGAAAAAGATCCACGGAATAGATATTGAAGAAGGGCAGGGCGGTATTGAATTTTTCCGCGACGGCTCCCTTCCCACCGAGGGCTACTCGCTCAAAATAAGCGAGGACGGGGTCATCGTAGGTGCGGCAGACACTCTTGGCGCGCAGAATGCGGCGGCAACCTTGGCGCAGATAATGAGAGCGGAGCAGAAGAAAATATCGCTTCCTAAGGGAAGCCTTTTGGACTATCCCGAATGCTCCTGGCGCGGAGTTATGCTCGATCTCGCGCGCAACTGGCATGATATAAGCGTAGTGCACGAATACGTTGACATGTGCAGATTTTATAAGGTGAAATATTTTCATATCCATTTCTGTGACGACCAGAGCTACACTCTGCCCTCGAAGGCATTTCCAAAGCTTTCGACAAAGGGCAGAAGCTATACCGAAGCGGAGATAAAGGGACTTATAGAGCACGCCCGTGAGCGCGGGGTGGAGATAATCCCCGAGCTTGATGTGCCAGGGCACGCGACACCGATCACGTCGAATTATCCGACGGTTTTCGGAGATCACAGAATAATCTGTCAGTCCGAGCTGTCCATGGAAAACATAGAGAAGCTCTTTAGTGAGCTCTGCGAAACCTTCGCGGACTCAAATTACGTGCATCTTGGCGGTGACGAGGTGGATATTTCAAGGTGGACAGAGTGTCCGTCCTGCATGGACGCCTATCGCAAAATGGGTGTAGACGTTGACGGCATGGATAAAAAGGAGCTTGCTCAGTTTATGTACGCAAGCTTTTTGAGAAGGGTATGCCAGATAATCCTCAAGTGCGGAAAAACTCCTGTTTTGTGGGAGGGATTTTCAAAGGAGATGAATCATCTGATCCCCAAGGAGGCTGTGGTAATGAGCTGGGAAAATCTCTACCAGACTACCCCCTCGCTTCTTGACGCGGGCTTCAGGCTTATAAATTGCTCATGGGTACCTATGTATATCCTCGCGCCCGACAAATATTGGTCACCTCGTGAGCTTTACGAATGGAACGTGTATTATTGGAAGCCCTGCCATCCGAGATCACCCTATTTCGGCTCGGATATAAAAATAGAGCCGACTATGCAGATAGAGGGCGGAGAGCTTCTGGCGTGGGGCGACCACATAATCTGGTCCTATCCCGATAACATTGAAAAGGGCATCCGCGCGGAGCAGCGCCTTGTCGAGGAGCGAGTTCCGTGTCTTGCTGAAAATACGTGGAACAGAGCGAGAAGAAACACACAGGAGCAGTTCTTCTCGGCTTATACCGAGTTTATCGGTATGTGCAGAAGGCTTAAGGGCTGATCACGCGCAGAGCAAAGGATTGAGCTTGGTCAAGCTTTTTAGTGCTTGCGGGTCATAGGGCGGAGCCCTAATAAAAAAACAGAAGGGAATAAAAATGATAGGAATTATAGGTGCTATGAGCGTTGAGGTCGAGGCGCTCAAGGCTAAATTAAAGTGCGCGAAAAGAGAAACTGTAAGCGGAATTGAGTTCGTAAGCGGTAAGCTTGGCGGCAAAAAAGCAGTCGTTGCTCAATGCGGTATAGGAAAGGTCTTTGCCGCGGTGTGCGCTCAAACCATGATACTCAAATATGGAGTTAAGGCTATTATAAATACGGGTGTCGCGGGAACGCTCTCATCCGAGATCGGTATACTTGATTTTGCCGTGTCGAGCGGAGTCGTTCAGCACGATATGGACACTACGGCTATCGGAGATGCCCCGGGACTTATTTCGGGTATAAATATAGTTGAGATCCCCGCGACCACGAGCCTCTGCGATGCGGTGGTAAGAGAGGCGCACGCGCTTGGCTTTAACGCAAGGGCGGGTGTGATAGCCTCGGGCGATCAGTTTATAAACAACACCGAAAAGAAGGCGTTTATCCGCGATACCTTCGGTGCTATCGCGTGCGAGATGGAGGGAGCGTCTATAGGACACGTATGCTATCTTTCGGGCGTGGATTTTGCCATAATAAGATGCATCTCGGATAACGCGTCGGGCGAGGCTGAGATGGAGTATCCCGAGATGGTGAGCCGTGCGGCTGTGCGCTCTGAGGCGCTGGTCGAGGCACTGCTCTCAAAAATGGAGGACTGAGATGGAAAACGTAAGAAGAATAACGAGCTTTTCGGTGGATCACGATCTTATTGAGCCGGGAATATACGTGTCGCGCATCGACGGTGACGTTACGACCTACGACATGAGAACAAGAAAGCCCAATTCCGACGATTTTATGGATAATATAACCATGCACTCGTTGGAGCACATGTTCGCAACGCTTATCAGAAACGGTGAGATGGGCGGTGACGTGATCTACTTCGGCCCCATGGGCTGTCGCACAGGCTTTTATCTGCTTGTGAGAAATGCCCAAAATGCGCGTGTGCTTGCCGAGGTAAAGAGTGTGCTTTCCGAGATAGCCGAAAACTCTAGCGAGATGTACGGAGCTACACGTAAGGAGTGCGGAAACTACAAGGAGCTTTCACTTGAGAGCGCAAAGCTCGAGGCGAGAAGATACCTCTCTGCTCTTGAAGCGAGAGAGCAGACCTTTGAATATTAAATTGCTTACGTAAAATTGGAGCTTAAGGAGAAGATCTATGAAGAAAAAACGCTCGGAATCATTTTTTGGAATACATTTTGACTTTCACGCAATGCCCGGACAGACTGTCTGTGAGGACTTCCGTCCCGACCTTATAGCCAGACTTCTCGACGAGGCTAAGCCTGATTTCGTCCAGTGCGATACCAAGGGTCACGCGGGACTCTCGTCCTATCCCACAGATATCGGTAACAAAGCCGATAAAATAAAGGAAGATCCGCTTGCTATGTGGCGCCGTCTTACAGCTGAGCGCGATATCGCTCTGTACGCGCATCATTCGGGTCTTTACGATATGAAGGTTGCCGAGCAGCATCCGGATTGGGCGGTGGTTGACGCCGAAGGCAACGTAAGCGCTGAATATCTCTCACCCTTCAGCCCATATGCTGAGGAATTTCTTATTCCTCAGATAAAGGAGATGTATGACAAATACCGTATCGACGGTGTGTGGGTCGACGGCGAGTGCTGGGGACTCTATCTTGATTACGGAAAATACGCGACGAAGGCATATTTTGACGAGTGCGGAAGGGCACCTGCCCGCAAGGGAGATGACGGCTACGAGGAGTACCGCGAATTCTGTCGCAGAGGATTTTATAATTACGTTGACAGATACGTTAAGTCATTAAAGGAATACGCGCCCGATATGGAGGTAACGAGCAACTGGTTTTATTCGGCATATATGCCCGAGCCCGTAAGCACTCAGGTCGATTTTCTGTCGGGTGATTACGATTGCTCAAATGCCGTAAGGAGCGCGCGCTTTCACTCGCGCTGTCTTGAGGCGAGAGATATGACATGGGATCTTATGATGTGGGGTCAGCATGCGATCCCTTGCTCATGGTCAACACAGAATCGCTCGACTAAGGAGCTTGCGCAGTACTGTCAGGAGGCGGCGGGCACTATAGCGCACGGCGGAGCCTTTCAGTTCTTCAATATAATCTACTGCGGGGGGGGGGTTAT
>JAZSJE010000033.1:0-4290 GCA_045534135.1 Eubacteriales bacterium | reverse complement strand
CTCCTTGGCTCACAGAACGACATGGCTACGATCCGACTTGAATATTGTACTGACGAGCACGATATGCAATTTTACGCGGAGCTTGGAGAATATGCTAAACAAAAAGGAATAGCTATATGTCAGGCTCACGCGCCGTTTCCGTCAAGCTATAATGATAAAGAAAAAAGCGAAAAGAGATTTCGTGAAATAGTGCAGGGAATGAAGAATGCTGCTTATCTTGGCGCACCTATGATAGTTGTCCATCCTTGCACTCATCTGGATTTCAACGTCGAGGGTAATCCTGAGATACTTTTTGAATACAATCTTGATTTTTACAGAAGGCTTATACCCTATGCGGAGGAATTTGGCATAAAAATAGCTATCGAAAATATAGGCAGAGTTTCTATAACCTCAACTCCCGAAAGACTTAACAGGCTTTATGATACATTGAACGATCCCGTATTTACCGTTTGCTTTGACGTAGGTCACTGTCTGCTTCAGGGGGTCGACCCCGCTGAGGCTATCAGAACAATAGGTGACAGACTGGTCAGCGGTTGTACGCACGTGCATGATAATTTTGGCAACGATGATGCTCATACCTTGCCATATTACGGAAAGGTTGATTGGGAAAGCGTTATGAAGGCGCTTGCAGATATAGGCTATAAGGGGGATCTTAATTACGAGGCATCAGGCTTCATAAAGGATGTCCCGATAGAGCTTCGTCCCGACGGACTTGCGTATATGGCAAAGGTCGGACATTACCTTATAAGCAGGTTTGAATATTATAAAAACAACTAAAAAAAAGCAGAGCGTAGCTCTGCTTTTTCTTTGTAGAATTCATAAAACTATTTTGAAGCCGATGTGCGTGCTGTCCTTTTTATATTCGGTGATCTCGCCCTTGTGCTTTTCCGTGATAGCCTTTGTCATTGAAAGAGTGCCCTTTATAGCTTATTTGGCGTATTCTATAGCCACTTGTCGGTGATGGAGCAGATTTAGATGTTGCTCAGTTGTTATCAAAAGGAACGGTAAAATGACGTGTTGAAAACGGAGTTTAGGGAGTGATAAAATCAAAGCTATGTTCATTATCCGAGTAGGCTTTTTATATGTAATTCAATCTGTCTTGTTTTTTTCATAAAGCTTTGACAATTCAGCGTCATTGGTAATAAGATGATCGATACTCTCTATGGAGCAGAGAATGTGAGGGGCTGAGCGACCTATTTTGGTCTTATCGAGCAGTAAAACGTTTTTTTGTGAGTGAGCCATCATTATTTTTCTCATCTTATTTTCTTCCTCAGAGGTGTCAGACACTATTCCCTCGGAGCTTATGCCGTATGACGAGAAAAAAGCAATATCCACCGAGATCTTTTCGAGCATTTCCTCGGCATAGGAGCCGCTCATAACAGGCATACCGCGAAGCGATCTTCCACCAATTACGTACACTGTCAGCCCTTGCTCTATACATGCCATAGCCGTATCGAGATTGTTGGTGAAAACTGTAATGTTTTTCAGCTTCGCAAGATGCTCCACCATATAAAATGAGGTGGTTGAGCTGTCCAACAGGACAGAATATCCGCTATGAACAAGTGCCGATGCTCTTATCGCAAGCTCACGCTTTGCGGTTTTGTCCTTGCTTTTTCTTACCTGAATGGGGGGATTTTTTCGCTCGTGTCCTGCCATTCTTACTCCACCATAATCTCGCTCTACAAGGCCGTGGTTCTCCATATATTGCAGATCTCTGCGAACAGAGGAGGGACTTATATATGTTTTCTTTGCAAGATATTCTACCTTTGCGTATTGCTGCTCCTTTAGAATATCTAATATCTCACGCTGTCTTTTAGTTAACTTCATGGTGCTCCTTTTGCGCATTTTTGCGCTTTTTTGCACATTTGCCATAATATGCGCCACGCATAGACATTGGCTGCAAATGTGATATAATTATTATAGCATAAGATATTTTGGATGTCAATTAATAACAATTAATAAAATTAAGGAAAAGGAAAACTGCTATGCTTGAACAACTTAAAAAAGAGGTGTTTGAAAATAATCTTCGCCTTGTGAAGAACGGTCTTGTTACACTTACTTGGGGCAACGTATCCGGGATAGATAGAGAAAAAGGACTTATCGTTATAAAGCCCTCGGGTGTCAGCTATGATACCATGTCGGCTGAGGATATGGTCGTGGTCGATCTTGACGGAAACAGGGTTGAGGGAAGATATTCTCCTTCCTCCGATCTGCCTACACATCTTGAGCTTTACCGAGCTTTTCCCGAGATCGGCGGTATAGTACATACTCATTCTCGCTGGGCTACTATTTTTGCCCAGTGCGGAAAGGACGTTCCCGCGCTCGGCACTACTCATGCCGATACCTTTTACGGTGCCATTCCTTGTACGCGCAGAATGACTCCCGAGGAGATCAAGGGCGCATATGAGGCAGAAACTGGACGCGTGATCATAGAGGCGTTCAAGGGAAAAAGCGTTATGGACGTTCCTGCGGTTCTCGTTCATTCACACGGCCCGTTTACATGGGGAAAGAGCGCTTCTAAGGCGGTAGAGAATGCTATCGTACTTGAGGAGGTTTCCATGATGGCTTGGCACACTATAGCGGCTAATCCCGATGCGAGAATGCAGCAGGAGCTCGCGGACAAGCACTATTTCCGCAAGCACGGTGCAAACGCATACTACGGTCAGGGGAATAACTGAGGAGGGAATTTTATCATGGCTGATTTTTCAACACTTGCTCCGTCTGCCCTTATTACTAAGGAGGGCTTTGAGTGTGAATGTGGCAAGAAGCACGTAGCTGCGGGGCTTAAGTCTATACACGTGGGAAGCGGAGTTATCGAAAAGCTTCCTGAGGTTCTTGGAGAGCTTGGCATTAAGAAGCCGTTTATTGTTACCGATCGCAACGAATACGAGGCGGCAGGCAAGAGGGTAGAGCAGATACTGAATGCCGAGCGTGTAAATTATTCCTTACATATAATACCTTGCGCGCCCGATAAGCGCGTAGCTCCCGCAGAGTTTGCTACGGGAAGCATAGCACTGAACTTCGACGTTTCCTGCGATGCTATTTTGTGCGTAGGAAGCGGTGTTATGAACGACCTGTGTAAGGTTATGTCAAATATAACGGGACGCCCCTCAGTCGTAGTGGCTACCGCGCCATCAATGGACGGATATGCTTCGGACGGAGCTGCCATGGAGGTCAACAATATCAAGCTATCGCTCAAGGAGGTAATTCCGGCGGCGCTCATCTGTGATACCGACATAATGGCTGCGGCTCCTATGCATATGCTTCATGCGGGGCTTGGAGATATGATGGGTAAATTCTCCGCGCTCAGCGAGTGGAGAATAGCAACCTTAGTTGTCGGTGAGAGCTACTGCGCTGAAACCGCGGCACTTGTACGCTCCTCACTGAAAAAGATAGTTGACGGCTCGTCAGGCGTTAAGGACAGATCACCCGCATCTATTGCTACCATAGCGGAGGGATTGATACTTTCGGGTATAGCAATGGCATTCGCGGGACATTCAAGACCTGCCTCGGGGCTTGAGCATTATTTCTCTCACTGCTGGGAGATGGTAGCGATAGCTAAGGGCGAGGAGTGCGATCTGCATGGTATACAGGTAGGTGTCGGAACCTTATTAGCTCTTAAGATATATGAGCATCTTAAGACTGTAAAGCCCGATATGGACAGAGTAATTGCCGCTGCCGACAGCTTTGACGAGAAGGCTTGGGAGGCAAATATCCGCCGCATGTTTATAGATACGGCGGATGATATAATCGCTATGGAAAAGAAAGCGAAGAAGAATGAGCGCAACGGAAGAATTGCACGTGCCCAAAGAATAATTGAAAACTGGGATGAGATACTCAGGATCGCTGAGGATACTCCCTCTGTCGCCGAGATCGAGTCTATAATGAAAAATGCGGGAATGCCTACTACCCCCCAGGAGATCGGAATTTCCAAGAAGGACGTTATAGATGCGTTTATCTGCTCACGCGATATAAGAGATAAGTATTTGCTCAGCTCGATGATCTGGGATATCGGGTACATGGATGAATTTGCACAGTGGTTGGAGAAGAATATATGATAAATTCAGAATATTATCTTGGTCTGTATGAAAAGGCGATGCCAGATCTCTCCTTTGAGGAAAAGCTTACGCTTACAAGGGAATGCGGATTTGACTATATGGAGATATCGATTGATGAAAGCGACAAAAAGCTTTCCCGTCTTGATGGAGTGGAAACGGTAGACGAGATAAAAGCCGCAATCAAAAAAACGGGAGAACCGATACGTACTATGAAGTCGGATCGTAGCAATGT
>JAZSJE010000124.1:0-2681 GCA_045534135.1 Eubacteriales bacterium | reverse complement strand
GATAAGTATCTCATCCGATGATATTGGGGGAAGCTCAAACTCCTCCAACCTTACGTCGTTTGAGCCGTAAAGTCTTACTTCCTTTGTTTTCATAGTTCACCCCTCAAACGCGACCGCAGCTGCCGAAGGTACGTATCTTTTCACGGATCACTTCCTTCATTTTGATTCTGGCATCCTCAAATACAAACGCGGGCCAGGTAGACGGATTGGTAATGGAGTTGAGTTTGTCGCGGAGAGCCGTGTTCATAGCACCTACCACGTCGGAATAAATATTGATCTTCGTAACACCGTGTTTAATTGCCATCTTCATTTGATCATCCGGAGTTCCACTTCCGCCGTGAAGAACGAGCGGACGGTCGCAGACGGAAACGATTTCATCGAGGCGATCAATACGAAGTGTAGGGGTACTTCTATAAACTCCATGGCTTGTACCGATTGCCACCGCAAGTGCGTCAACGTCAGTTATTGTAACAAATCTGACTACTTCATCGGGAAGAGTGAGCGTATCCTCCGCGTTTTCATTGAAAACGGTAGCCTTTTCATTTCCGACCATAGCATTTCCGACGTGCCCAAGCTCTGCTTCTACGGTCACTCCGTTCGCGCGGGCGTATGCAACGACCTCAGCTGTTCTTCTTGCATTTTCATCAAAGGGAAGCTTCGAGCCATCGAACATAACCGAGCTGAATCCTACGTGGATAGCCGCTTTTATAGAATCAAGGTCGGTTGCATGGTCAAGGTGAAAGCAAACGGGAACCGTGTAGTGATCGGATGCAGCTTTAACCATAGACGTTATAAGCCGAAGCCCTTTTCCAACCAGATCAACACCGAGTCCCATGAGAAGCGCGGGAGATTTTTCCTCTTCACACACATCAAGGACAGCGCGCATCATTTCATAGTTGCTTACGTCAAATGCAGGGAGCGCATAGTGATGCTTTTGTGCATCTGTAAGCATTTCTTTCATTGTTACAAACATAAATCTTCTCCTTTTTTATCTGTCTGTTGACAAAATTAATTGTTGATGATATAATTATATCATTCAAACATTTCAGAGTCAATAATTGTTCGGAATGTTTTGAAATGAACGTTTTTTCAAACATTGGGAGAATCATATGGAATTGAACAGCAGAAAAAAAGAAATTTTGAATATCCTATACGCGAAAGGCAAAGCGACGGTGGTTGAACTGTCTAAAAATCTATACGTTTCAGAAATGACAATACGGCGCGACCTTTCGGAAATGGAGAGGGGAGGATATTTGAGGCGGTACAGAGGAGGAGCCGTATTGAAAATGGCAAACAGAGAAATGCCAATTACGGAACGGGTATATCTTGATGAAGATGAGAAAAAAGCACTGTGTCAACAATGTATACCCTATCTGGGAGACGGTATGTCCATTTACCTTGACAGTTCCTCTACGTGCCTATATCTTATTCCCCACATTCAAAAGTACAAAAATATTCTCATTGTTACAAACTCTGTACAGGTGGTACTAAGTGCCTCCAACTATCACATTCCTTGCTTGCTCATTGGCGGCGAATACTACGAACAGGATATGTGTCTGGTCGGCTCCATTGCAGAGCAATATGCCAAAGATCTGAATATAGATGTTGCTTTTTTTACTACGGCGGCATATTCAGATGACGGTGTTATTTCCGATTTTGATGTCAAGCAGACGATGATCAGAAAAATCATTCTCAGGAATACAAAAAAGAGTATTTTTCTATTTGAAAGCTCAAAGATCGGGCAAAAAATGACGTATACCCTTTGCCGAAAGGAAGACGTTACCGAAATTATCATTGCAGGTAAGATTTTGTCATAAGATAATGCTATGCGAACAAAAAGGACAGAGAACAATGGGAAACCCACGAAAATTCTCTGTCCTATTCCTATTGGTAGATCACGCGTATGCTGTCATATTTGTGTATCTTGTGTGCTTGCTTATTTTTATATTCAGATCATCATATATCAAAAAATTTAATTGCCTTAATTGCGCTCTCGCCGTTGAAGTCACGTATCTCGCCGAGCGCGAAGAATGCGCCGTCCGCACCGTATACGCGAGCTCGTGCGCCAAGGGGAAGGGAGGAACGTATCTTCTTTTGATAGATCTCACATCCGTTACGGCAAAGTCGCTCGTAAAACGGTGCGAGAGCGATGGACGGAAGCTCGGAGAAAAGCTCCTCTGTAGGCATCAGACGGGCTATGCGCTCATCCTCGGTCATCTGCTCGAGCTGAGCAAGAGTCAGGGAATCCTCTATACAAAAGCCTCCTGCCTCTGTCCTCTCAAGCGTTGCCATAGCTCCGCCGCATCCGAGTGCCGCACCGATATCGGCGCAAAGAGTACGGATGTATGTTCCTGCGGAGCAGGTAACATCCAGAATATATTCCGACGGGCTTTGCGTAGGAGTGACGGCGAGCCTTGAGATGTGTATGGGGCGAGGCTTGCGCTCTACCTCTACGCCTTGTCTTGCAAGGTCGCAAAGCTTTTTACCTGCGACCTTTAAGGCACTGTACATGGGCGGTATCTGCTCCGTGTCACCAAGGAAGCGCTCACATACGGAGCGCACCTCGTCCTCTGAGGGAATGAGCTCGCTTTGCGTGAGCACCTCTCCCGTTATATCCTCTGTATCCGTTGTCAGACCGAGCCTTAGTGTTGCTCTGTAGCCCTTTTTATCGGATGAAAGAT
>JAZSJE010000168.1:0-4968 GCA_045534135.1 Eubacteriales bacterium | reverse complement strand
GTTTGGTCAAGCTTTTTAAAGCTTGCGGGTCATAGGGCGGAGCCCTAACAAAAACGGCGTTTCTTTTTTGTTTCTTTTCTCTTACTTTTCTTGAAAGAAAAGTAAGCAAAAGAACTTCATACTGGGGGATTATTATTTGACTTAGTTTGAGCGCTGACATAGCCGACCATATTTTTGCCCGGCAAAGTAGGCAAAAGAGCTTCATACTTGGGGATCGTTATTGACTTGGTTTGAGCACCGATACAGAGTAAGGCGTGAAGTTCTGTCCTGCTCTTGACAATATGCCGAGTTTATGCTATAATAGAGCAACGCAAAATTTAATATTCAGCCTTCGGGGTAGTGCAGGGAGCGGTGCTGCATTGCTCTTGAGGCTGGCTCTTTGCGCCCTTTTGGGCTACATAAAACAGACGAAAATTTATTTTTAAGGAGAAACTATGCCAAAAAAAGAAAAAGGCAAGCTGCGTATCATTCCTCTTGGCGGTCTTAATGAGATCGGAAAAAATATGACCGTTATCGAATATGAGGAAGAAATGCTTATCATTGACTGCGGTCTTGGCTTCCCCGATGAGGATATGCTGGGCGTTGACCTGGTTATTCCCGACGTGTCTTATCTGGAAGCAAATAAAGAAAAAATCAAGGGTCTTTTCCTCACCCACGGACACGAGGATCATATAGGAGCTATACCCTATATTCTGCGTGAGATAAATCCCCCGATCTACGGCACAAGACTTACTCTCGGAATACTTGAAAACAAGCTTCAGGAGCATATTTTGCCCTGTACTCCCGATCTGCACTGCGTTGAGGCGGGTGACGTAGTAAAGGTGGGAGAGTGCTCTGTTGAATTTATCCACGTAAATCACTCGATCGCGGACGCTTGCGCGCTGGCGATCAATACACCTCGCGGAATAATCGTGCATTCGGGCGACTTCAAGCTCGATCTTACCCCTATCGACGGAGAGATGATGAATCTTACCCGATTTGGAGAGCTCGGCAAAAAGGGTGTCCTCATGCTTATGTGCGAATCGACTAACGCGGAGCGCGCGGGATATAC
Source organism: Eubacteriales bacterium (assembly GCA_045534135.1). Classification (GTDB taxonomy): domain Bacteria; phylum Bacillota; class Clostridia; order Oscillospirales; family CAG-272; genus HGM12713. The sequence continues at coordinate 3,917 of JAZSJE010000168.1, read as the reverse complement.
CCCGTCCGAGCGTACGGTCGGAAAATCGCTTGAATACATTTTCAATACCAACAAGGACAAGAGAATAGTAATAGCCACGTTCTCCTCAAACGTTCACCGAGTTCAGCAGATCATTGACGTCAGCGCGCGCCACGGCAGAAAGGTCGCGGTAACCGGACGCAGCATGCTCAATATTCTCGGCGCGGCTGTGGAGCTTGGATATATGACCGTGCCTAAGGGCGTTCTGGTGGATATAAACGATATAAAGAGGTTTAAGCCCGAGGAGCTTACGCTTATTACCACGGGAAGCCAGGGAGAGCCAATGTCCGCGCTTTACAGAATGGCATTTTCCGAGCACACACAGGTGACACTCAGTCCCGCGGATCTCGTGGTGCTTTCGTCAAGCCCTATCCCAGGAAACGAAAAGCTTATCGGCAGAATAATAAACGAGCTTACCAAAAACGGAGTCAGCGTTCTTCACGACACTGTGGTAGAGGTGCACGTTTCGGGACACGCCTGCCGAGAGGAGCTGAAGCTTCTTCAGGCGCTGCTTAAGCCTAAATATTTTATGCCCATACACGGCGAATACCGCCATCTTGCCGCAAACCGCGAGCTTGCGAGAGAGCTGGGAATAAACGAAGCAAATATCTTTATATCCGATATAGGAAAGGTGCTTGAAATAGACAAAAACGGAGCTAAATTTACGGGAACCGTCCCTGCGGGTAAGGTCATGGTAGACGGATACGGAGTGGGCGACGTCGGAAATATCGTTCTTCGTGACAGAAAGCATCTGTCACAGGACGGGCTTATCGTTGTGGTCGCAACGCTTGATACCGCTTCGGGTCTGCTGCTCTCAGGTCCCGACGTGGTCTCCAGAGGCTTCGTTTACGTAAGAGAGGCAGAGGAGCTTATGGAGGAGATACGTCAGCTTGCCTACGAAACGATAGACAGACTGCTCTCAAGAGGCCGCCAGATAGACCGAATGGAGCTGAAAAATACGCTTCGCGACGAGATATCGAAGCATCTTTACGCAAGAACAAAGCGTAAACCTATGGTTCTTCCCGTCATAATGAATATGTAAAATTTACAAAATCATAAATAAATACGGTTTGTGTAAATAAATTCATTACGAGTTCATACAATGTTCAAGATTTTATCACTTGAACATTGTATAATATATAGGTAAAAATGTGCCGTTCTGTACGGTAGAAAAAATAAAACAAAGGTGTAACACGAAAATGGGAAAAATGAAACTGACAAAAAATCACAAGGACGTTAAAAAGCGTTCTAAGGGAAGCAGCGGTATTCCTAACTGGCTGCTTACCACTATAGTCGTGGTTATTATAGTTGCGGTTCTCGGTATTGCCGTAAACAACTTCATAATCAGCCCGATGATACTGGATATCAACTATGCCGTAACCTCTGAAAGCTACAAGGTTGACGGAAATATGATGACCTATTTCTACGCAAATACTTACAATAACCTCGCATCAAGCTACGGCTCTCTTTGGGAAAGCCTTAGTGTTAACGGTGCGACTACCATAGAGCAGCACAGAGAAATAGTTATCGGCTCAACTACGGCAGATAAAACATACTTTGCTGATTACGAGGGTAAGACCTGGTTTGATCTGATCGCGGACATGACCGTTGACAGCATTAAGACCATGCTCGTATACTGCGAGGAGGCAAAGGCTCTTGGCATAGAGTATACAGAGAAGGATGCTGAGGAGGCAGAAGCAGCTCTTGAGGCAAATATCGCGCAGTTCAGACTGCAGCTTGTCGCAAACGGCTGGGACCCCAACATTTCTGACGAAACCTGCATGACAATGATGTACGGCTCTCACACCGTGGGCAAGAGCGATATTCTCGATGCTATGGAGATATCTACTCTCGCGGCTAAGTGCGCGGAGAAGATCGAGGAGGATCTCAACAAGAAGATCACCGACAACAGGATCAGCAAGGAATATGCTGACAACAAGCTTGACTACGACGTTATCGACTACTTCTACTATGAGTATTCCATAGACTACAAGGACGTTGTTGAGAAGATAGCAGGCAAGGACGCAAGCGATGCTAAGATAAAGGAAAACGAGGCAAAGATCCTTGAGGAGTACAAGAAGCAGATAGAGGAGGTTAAGGAGACCACCGCTAAGCTTGCTGCCGCAAAGACTCTTGACGAGTTCAAGAAGATAATATTCGACGAGACCGCATACGATAAGTACGACGATCTTCTTAAGGAAGAAGGCGTTAAAGAGGATAAGAATCCCGCAAAGGACGATCTTGCTACCATTAAGGATAAGGTCGTCAGCGCAGTGATCGACGAGGTCCTCAAGGGTGAGGAAGAAACAGTTGACGCTGTAGAGGAGGAAACCAAGGGCGAGGGTGATAAGAAGACTACCACCTATAAGCTTAAGGGAACCGCGATTACTCTTACAAAGGAATTTGCTACTGCAATAAGATCCGTAAAAGAGGACCTCTTTACCGCTATAAGCAGAATTGACAGCACATACGTGCTTGAAAAGAGCAACTACTCTAAGGACAGCGACTTCAAGAAGTGGGCGTTTGACGCACAGAGAAAGGACGGCGAGACCAAGAGCATAGCTAAGGGTGACGGAGCGTCCGACGGTGAGTTTAAGGTTAAGGAGAAGAAGTATACCGAAACCGTTTACTTCCTTACCAAGGCACAGTATCAGCTTACCGAAAATACCCGCGATGTATCCTACATGCTGTTCTCCAACACCGATACCGCAAAGAAGGTTATCGCTGAGCTTAAGAAAATAGTTGACGGCGGTAAGGAAATTACCCAGGAGGAATTCGACAAGCTTGCCGAGAAGAACAATGCGGCGCTCAATACAAGCGTTGAGAACTACATTGAGGGTAACATGGGTAGCTACGCATTCGATGAGTGGATCTATGCTGATGACATAAAGAAGGGCGCGTACACCGAAACTCCTCTTACCATGGCAGACGGATCTCAGATGGTAGGCTTCTATACCGCGGAGGGTGAACCCACTTGGGAAATGATCGTTAAGAACAAGCTTCTTAGCGAAGACTTTACCGCAAAGGAAAAGGCAATGAACAAGAAGTACGAAAAGACTCTTGACGTAAGCCAGTGGGTAATCGACCGTATAGGCTAATAGCTTCAAACAATAAAAATGGCGCGGAGCTATCCGCGCCATTTCAAACCTTATAAAGAGAGGATAGGCAAATGGTACTTGAACCAAAGCAAACAACAGTAGCATACCGCTGCCCCAGATGTGGCGCGGGAGTAATGAGCGTTGTGGGTTTTTTTAATCTCTCCGCGGATATGATAAAGCTCAAATGCGACTGCGGCGGAAGTGAAATGACAGTTATGAGAGGCAAGGACGGAAAGATAAATTTCAGTGTTCCGTGCATACTCTGTCCCGAACCGCACAGATTTACGCTTAGCTCAAATAACTTTTTCACAAAGGATCTTTTCCTTCTGCCCTGTCCTTATTCGGGAATAAATATCGCTATGATGGGAGAGGTCAATTCTGTTAAGGCAGAGCTTGCCAGGACAGAGCTTGAGCTTCTCGATATGCTCGAAAAAAGCGGAATTGAGAACTTTGACGAGATAAAGGGAGAGCAGACGCTGAGCGATCCGCAGGTGCTTGAAATACTGATATACGTGATCAAGGAGCTTGACGAGGAGGGCAAGATATATTGCCACTGCGAGGAGGATCGCGGCAAGGAATATGAGATAGAATTTCTGCGCGAGTCCATGAAGGTCACGTGTAAATGCTGCGGCGCATCAAAGGAGATCCCGACAGCCTCGCTTATAGATGCTCACGAATTTCTGCACGCAGACAGCTTGACGTTGGATTGAGATACTTTTCTCGTTCTTTTCTTGAAAGAAAAGAACCTAAAGAACTTCATACTAAGGGTGTCATTATTGACTTACCTTGTGCGCTGACCAC
>JAZSJE010000161.1:0-4677 GCA_045534135.1 Eubacteriales bacterium | reverse complement strand
CGACGCGGGCGCAATCGCTATGGTTTGCCAAGATGAGGAGCTTGCCGCGACTCTTGATACTCTTAAAGCTCCGCCAAGAATGGTCATAACCGATTCTCAGGCATTTGGCAGAGTTTCAAAAATAGTTCCCAAGGATATTTTACTTACTTCGTTTTCTATACTTTTCGCAAGGTATAAGGGAAATCTTCTTGAGGCTGTAAGAGGAGTTGCATCGCTTGACCGACTTGCAGACGGAGATAAAATACTTATTTCCGAGGGGTGCACTCATCATAGACAGTGCGGAGATATAGGAACGGTTAAGCTTCCCGCCTGGATAAAGGAATATACGGGAAAGGATATTGCATTTGAGTTTACCTCGGGCAGAGATTTTCCCGAGGATCTGAGCGCCTATAAGCTGGTCATACATTGTGGCGGCTGTATGCTGACCGAGAGGGAGATGCAATACAGAATAAGAGAAGCGCAGGATAGGGAAATACCGATCACCAACTACGGAATGGTAATAGCGCATACTCACGGAATACTTAAGAGAAGCCTTGAGGTATTTCCAAGTATTCTTTTGGAACTAAAATAGGTTGTCTTTGTTTCACAATAAAAGACGCAGAGTAATTTACTCTGCGTCTTTTTATCTGTAATCCGAGGGCGGGTAGGGTTCTTTTTTGTCTGTAAGTCCTAATATATAATCTGTTGAAGTATTGAAATATTCGGCTAATTTTATAAGAATATCAATTGGTATGCTTCTTTTTCCGTTTTCATACTGTGAATAGGTATTTTGTCTTATATGCAAAAACGCAGCTAACTCGCTTTGAGTAATATCAAGGTCTTCGCGAATATCCTTTAATCTCATTTGCTGTCCTTCCAATCTTTTTCTTTAAGTATACAACACTATAATTATAAAAAATTGAAAGATATTTGTTGACAAATATCTCATTTTGTGATATTATGGCAGTAGATATATATAATGCGGAGGGCAATATGAAAAAATATCAGAAACTTACTGTAGTTTATTTATGCTTATGTATAGGTATGCTTATTCTTGGCATAGTAGCTTTTTTTGTTCCAAGCATAGGGGTGATCGAAAAGGATACCTTTATAGAAGCGCGTGCATCTATAAGTGTATTTGATTTTATGTCGGGCGACTATGAAGCTTATCCCGAGGCAAATATAGCGGGTCAGGAGCTGGGTACGTTTTACGAGGAAAAGGTTGACGTAATACAGGAGCTTTTTGGCGAGGAAAAAGATTTTTTAAAAGAATTTAATGCACCTATGTTGTTTTTGATTTTTTTGGGGATAGTTGTCGTAATTGCGCTAGTGTCTATGTTCTGTAGATATAGAAAGTCTAGCGAAAAAGGAAAATACATTATTAGGTGGGGAGAGTTGATGTCAGCCACAACATGTGTTCCGCTTGTATCTATGGGAATATTATGGATGCTGAGTTATTTAAAATTGAGAATGACCGGCACAATTGAGCCTTTTAATCTAACACCAATAATTGTTATTACAAGTATATTTTTGGTTTTAGTTATTGCAAGTAGTATTTTCTTAAGCATTATGAAAAAAGATATAAAACGCCAAGGCGATGATTTTGTTCCTTACCTTTTTGCCGCTCCGGTTGTGGCTGAGCAGCCTAAGGCGCCTCAAGAACCGCAGGAAGCAAAAAAACTCAAGGAAGAAGTAAATAAAAATGACGGCACGCTTGATAATATTCAAATCATAAAAGAATTTTATCAAATGTATAAGGACGGAATTATCACCGAGGAAGAATTTAATGCCAAAAAAGCGGAATTGTTGAGCATAAATAATAAGACGGAATAAAAGATTTTTGGTTTTTTGAATCAAGAGAGTTTACGCAATATTTTGATTTGTGCTAAAGCCAAGGAGGAAACTGTGAAAAAATATCAGAAATATTCTATCGTTTGTTTATGCTTAGCAGTTTGTGTCGCCGCATCGGGTATAGTGTCGTTTTTTGTTCCTACTATGGGAATAATTGAAAAAAGTGACTCAGTTGAATATAGTGCTGCAATAAGTGTTTTTGATGGCATTAGAGGAGATTTTAACGCTCCTGTCAAAGGGGATCCCTTTGTTGAAGGCATCCAAATGGAAGTAAACGTAGCAGAAGAACTTGTTGAAAAAGATTATATAGATTTTATGCAGCCGATGTTTATTATTTGCTTGGTATTGGGTTTATTAGGATTTATTTCAGCTACTATATCTCATTGTCTTGGATATAAAAAGATGGACGATAGAGAAAAATATAAAGTGAGATGGATAGGTCTTATTTCGACTGCTAAATTTTTTCTTCTTCCCACAATAGGTTCTTGGGCTTATTGGGTAGTTGCCCTAGCATTTAACGGTGTTGGAAATAGTTTTGAAAAATTATATTATATTCCGATATGCATATTTTTGATACTTATGATAGCTTTGGCCATAGCTATAAGGATTCTCAGTAAAGCAGTAGTAAAGGATATTGATAAAGAAGGCGACAATTTTGTTCCAGGGGTGTTTTTGTATCAAAAATCTCACGATATCTTGTCCTCTGAAAAAGCAGACGAGCAGCAAAATTAGGATACTTAATTGTTAGAAGCAGAGAAATAATAAGCTTGAATAAAAAAACGCAGAGTTTATCTCTGCGTTTTTTTATTCAAACACACTCTCAACTATCTTAGGAGAATTTGGTGGAGAGTAGCGCCAGCTTGATATGTGTGATGTTTCCTCGCAATTAACGAAATATCGGAATTTTTGCGACTGAGGCGCGCCATGATAGCTGTCTATAAGAACCAGCTTTATTTTCATGCGGTCAGGCAAAATGCTCTTTATGTAAACCGCGGTAGTGCTTCCTATTTTTGCTATTTCTCTGTCGCGTGTGTCCTCACGTATTTCGGCAAGCCCCGCGAGATTTGGCGCAAGCTCGATAAATACACCGTAATCCTCAATGCTTCGCACTATTCCCGATACAGTCTGACCTACCTCAAACATAGAGGCATTTTCCTGCCACGTACCGAGCAGCTCCTTCATACTGACGTATATTCTGTCACTCGACTCCTCTTTGGCTTTGACGACCACGTAAATGCCCTCGCCCACACTCAGTCTGTCACGTGGGTGTGATATTCTTGAAACCGAAATGCTGTCGACCGTGAGCAGGGAAGAAAGCCCGCAGCCTACGTCAACGAACGCCCCGAAATTTTCGAGGTGTGTGACTCTTGAATATATAATATCTCCCGCTCTCAGGGCTGAAATATATTTTTTCTGACATTCCTCCTGTGCTGCTCGCCGTGATAGCAGAGCAACTGTTTTTCCGTTTTCTCTCCTGAAGCCGATGACCTTAAAGGAAATTGGTTTTCCTACCCTGGTGATGACCGCTATATCCTTGATGCTTTCACCCGAACGACAATACACGCATTCCTTCTTTTCCATAATGCCAACAGTTTCTCCAAGATCTACGTGCAAGCACAGAGAGCTGTCGCACAAAAGTACCGTGGATTCCAAAATACGTCCTTCCACAAAGGCTTTTTCAAGACCTGATAGAGAGGATATATATTCCTGATTTTCGGGAAGGTCAAGCAGAGTCCCTTCGGGAAGATAAGAAGCTTTCATAAAATTAAACCTCCGTGTCTTTGATACAGATTACATACTTAAGACTATGTGGGCACTTTGCAAAATATTCCTATAACAAAAAAATATAGGGCAAAAGCCCTATATCTGAGTTCTCATTCTGTTTAGCGCGCCCTTTTCAAGACGTGATACCTGAGCTTGTGAAATGCCTATCTCCTCAGCGATCTCGGTTTGCGTCTTGTTTTTGTAATAACGCATTATTATTATTTTTTGCTCTCGCTCGTTAAGACATCTCATAGCCTCGCGAAGCACTATATTTTCAAGCCATATCTCCTCTGAGCTTCCTGAATCGCTGAGCTGATCAAGCACGTAAACGGAGTCCCCACTATCGTTGAAAACAGGCTCGTAAAGCGAGATAGGCTCAACTATTGCCTCAAGAGCCTGTACAACAGACTCGCGCTTTTCACCAAGCCGCGTGGCTATTTCCTCAGGAGTTGGGTCACCTTCCTTTTCTCTCATGAGCTCCTCACGTGCCTGTAGGGCTCTGTATGCAAGATCGCGTATTGAACGGCTGATCCTTATCGAATTGTTATCGCGCAGATATCTGCGTATTTCCCCTATTATCATAGGAACGGCATAGGTCGAAAATTTTACGTCAAGCTCAATATTAAAGTTGTCCACCGCCTTTACAAGCCCGATACAGCCTACCTGAAACAGATCGTCTACGTTTTCGCGCCTTCCGCTGAAGCGTTGTATTATGCTCAGCACAAGACGGAGATTTCCGTAAATAAGCTCTTGACGCGCGCACATATCACCTTCCTTTGTTCGGATGAGGAGCGCTCTTTTTTCTTCATCGGACAAAACCTTGAGAGTCGAGGTATTTACACCGCATATTTCTACCTTGTTATAATACATAATTACTCCCAAAACTCTTTTTCTTTATTGGAGTATTAACCAAAAGCCTCAAATAATATTCAGAATAAAAATGGCAAATATTTCATACCGCGCAGATGTAAATAAAGTGTTAAAAAAGGTAAAAACATATTTTAATTTTTATTATAAATGATATAATATAAGATAGGGTAGGATGCCCAAAACCATTGTAAAAGCAAAGGAGAAATTTTATGA
>JAZSJE010000167.1:0-7271 GCA_045534135.1 Eubacteriales bacterium | reverse complement strand
ATTTCTAATACGGCAATTCTGGGAGCAGGTACCTTTACTTCAAAGGTACTTGTTTTCCTGCTTATGCCGTTATATACCGCACTGTTGTCTGCCGAGCAATTCGGCACAGCAGACGTTTTGATGCAAACGGCAAATCTTCTTATACCGCTTGCCTGCCTTGGCATAAGCGACGGCTTGTTCCGCTTTACGCTTGATGCGCGGGGGGAGGAGAGAAAGAAGATATTTTCCAGCGCACTTGGAGTAATGCTTGTTGGCATGCTGCCATTAGCGGCACTGATACAGCTTTTGAGAACAGTCAATATTTTTGACGGATATATCTGGCTTGTATGTGCATATATCTGCGCCGCAAATCTGCATGCTCTTTGCGCTAATTATATAAGAGCTTGCGATAAAACTGCGCTCTTTGCCATTCAGGGAATAGCGAATACAGGTCTTACCATAGTGCTGAACGTTTTGTTCCTTGTAGTGTTTGATATGGGTGTTACGGGATACGTTTTGTCGGTAGCGGTATCGGATGCATTGATCACTTTAGTCCTTTTCTTCGGCTGTAAGCTCTACCGTGACGTGAGAATAGAGGGAGTAAATAAAGAGCTTGTTAAGTCTATGCTCAAATTCAGTATTCCTTATATTCCTACTACACTGATGTGGATGATCACGTCGGCATGCGACAGATTTATAGTTACCGCGTATTCAGGCGCCGCGGAAAACGGACTTTATGCGGCTGCATATAAGCTACCCACACTTATATCGCTTGCGGGCGGTGTGTTTATCGAGGCGTGGCAGTTTTCCTCGGTCAGCGACGCAAAGCCTGAGGAGAGAAGTAAATTCTTTGGCAACGTATATAAAAATTATGTGGCAATAATGTTTATGGGAACGTCTGTTCTTATAGCTATGTCAAAGATATTCACGACTCTTTTGTTGGATGATGGCTATTACGTTTCATGGCAGTACGTTCCGGTGCTTGCGCTGGCTATGATCTTTTCGGCTTTCTCAGCATTTATGGGAAGCGTATATTTTCTGGAAAAGAGAAGCCTGCGTTCAATGATCACAGCAGCTGTCGGTGCGCTTATAAACATGGTGCTTAATTTTCTTCTTATACCGACCCACGGAGCTATGGGCGCTGCAATAGCAACCGCAATAAGCTACATTGTAGTATATGCGGTAAGAGCGTATGATACTGGCAAGTATTTGCGCTTTGGACTGTGTATCCCAAAGGTAATAATAAATACGGTATTGCTTACAGCGCAGGCTATAATAATGATACTAGAAGTACCGTTCTGGCTGTATTTGCAGATAGCATTTATTGCAGCTATACTCGCTTTCAACGGAAAAGATATATTTATGACTTTAATTGATCTTGCGCGGAAAATTTTTAAAAATAAGCCAAAAAATATTTAAAAAACTATTGCAATATAAATAAAAGTATGTTATAATATAACGGATGTGCAAAAACACAACAAGGGTAGTCCGCTGCGAAGCTCTGCATGAATGCCCGGATTTTTAAGGAGGACTGAAAGATGAATAACTTGCTTCAGGCTTTTACAAACGAGCAACTCAAGACCGAGATTCCTGTTGTTAACGTTGGTGATACCATTCGTATCCACAACAGAATCAAGGAAGGCAACCGCGAAAGAATTCAGATGTTTGAGGGAACCGTTATCGCTAAGCACGGCGGCGGAATCTCCGAGACATTCACCGTAAGACGTGTGTCCTACGGCTGCGGAGTTGAAAAGACCTTCCCGATCCACTCTCCTAACGTTGTTAAGGTTGATGTGGTTCGTTCCGGTAGCGTAAGAAGAGCAAAGCTCTACTATCTGCGCGACAGAGTCGGTAAAGCATCTAAGGTTAAAGAAAAGATCGAAAAGTAATTTTTTCTTACCAAAGACAATACAAAACGGACATCTTTGGATGTCCGTTTTGTATTATTAAGATATGTAATTTTAAGAGGAGAACAAATAATGAAAAAGCGTTTGAGTATAATAGCCTGCACGGTTTCTTTTATGCTTCTTATGAGCATATCACTAAGCTCCTGCGGAATCTTAAATCCCTTTATGAATATGCCTAGACCGCAAGATCCGGAATTTGATGTTGACTCGGATATATCGGATACAAATGATGATCCCGACAATGATGCCGGCGACATTTTTGGCGATCTTTCCGATGCGGACGATGTTACGCAATCGGATGGAAAGAAGCCTGAAGACAATTCGGAGGAAGACGGCGAAAAGGACAATGTAATTCAAAACACAATAGTAATAGAGGGGACTTCAAGCGACGTTTCATATGCGGCAGCATCAGGCTTGAGAAGCTCTGTAAGCGTGCTTGCAAAGCACGGTACGTCTGGATACGCAACGGGCTCGGGAGTTATTGCGTCTATATATGACGATAAGGGATCAGCCTTTATAATCACAAATTATCACGTTGTTTATTATAACGGAGGTATAAGCTCTGATATAAGTGTGTATTTGTACGGTATGCAGTCAAGCAAGTATGAGATAAAGGCTACTTACGTAGGAGGATCGCCATATTACGACGTGGCTGTGCTTAAGGTTGAAAATAGTGATGTTTTGAAAAAAAGTGTAGCTAACGGCTCAGTTATAGCGGTCAAGATGGCAGATTCCGATACGGTTGCCCCTGGAAATACGGCAATAGCGATCGGTGCACCGGGTGTTTCTGACAGCACTGCGCTTTCGGGAATTTCTGTTACTTCGGGAATAGTGAGCGTTGAGTCAGAGTATATAACCATGACTTCAATAAACGGTGTTCAGGAAACCGAATTCCGAGTTATAAGAATAGATACCGCGGTAAACTCGGGAAACTCCGGAGGAGGACTTTTTAATATAAAGGGTGAGCTTGTAGGTATAGTAAACGCAAAGATATCCCAGAGCGACGTGGAAAATATAGCCTATGCGATCCCGTCAAACGTTGTACATGCGGTTTATACCAACATCGTGGACTACTGTAACAATACAGACTGCCAAAGCGTTATGCGAGCTCTCGTTGGCGTTACCCTGACGGTTAATAGCCTTTATACCGAATACGACGAAAAGACAGGATATCTGAGGGCTTACGAGGAGGTCGTGGTTTATGGCACAGAAGCAAACGGACTTTCGTATGGAGTTTTTGAGGTTGGTGATATAGTAAAGAGTGTACAAATAGGTGAGAGAATTACCGACGTCAAAAAGATGTACCATATAATAGATGCTATGCTTTATGCCAGAGTCGGTGACGAGGTTATTACAACAGTAAAAAGGAACGGACAGGAAATTAAAGTTAAAATGACTATCACAGAGGATTGTCTCACAGCATATTAAATAAAAAATGCCCTTGTTATATAACAAGTTCATTTTTTTATTCATGAAGCATTTTTTCGACGAAGGAAAAGACTTCTTCACTTCTATCGGAGGTGAGAACTGTGTATGCCACGTAGTTTCCGAATCTCCTTGCATCCGCATAGTTTAGCTTAGAGAGCTCGGATGGAAGATAGTTCTTTATAAATTCTTGCTTTTCGTCCTTTAAGCTCTCAATATAATCGGTAACCTCACCTAAAAGATCTTTTGCGGTATTTGTATCCGGGGCATGTAAAATGCCTACCTCGCCTATGTCATCGCTAGATACTGAGTATATTATGCTAGACGAATCATAGAGTTGATCGTCAGATAATATAAGCTTTGTGTCCTCATCGGTATAGCTATCATATAATTCAGAGCCCAATAATTTTTTTCTAAGCTCAGATGTTATATCCTGGCAGGAGAGAGAATCGGTATAATTTGCAGTCGAGCAGGAGCAAAGGAAAAGGCAAAAAATAAGAGTCACTACAGCAATTTTTCTCATTTCTGTTCCTCCGTCGGATAAGCGTGAGTTCTTATATATTCAAGTATTTTTTTGTATGCGCTGACGGTAAGATGATAGCCGTCACCTACTTGATATTCGTCTATGAGCGAGCCGTCCGCAGACTTTAGAATTTTCGCGGTGTCAAGATAGCCGAGAGAACGTTTTTTTGCTATCTGGCAGGTCCATTCGTTGATCGTGTCAATATATTTGTTAAGAGTTGTAAGATCCACCGAGTAGCCTGACATATCCATATTTTTGGCAACAGGGAAGCAGGATTGAAGTATTATTTTTGTTTCGGGAGAGGCGGAGAGAATTGTATCTATCAGCCTTTCGTAGCAAGAAAAGAAGTAATCCTTGCCCTTTGATATAATTCCCGTTGCTCCGTTAAGACCAAATGTCAGCATAAGATACTTAGGTCTTTTTCTTTTTGCCGCCTCGGCAATATCTATTTCCTCCGCGGTTTCGGGATATACAATTCGGCAGCTTGCGCTGGTGGGATCAAGCATAAGAGTACCGCTTTTCGGTCCCCACACCTGATTTGTTTCTGTTCCTCCCGAAAGCACTCCGCGACTTTTAAGGTGATAGGTGGTGGACTCGCCTAAAAATATAAATGAATCGATATATTCCATTCCCATGTCAGCGGTTTGCGCAAGCGGATACGATATGCCGTCAAGTGACGTCGTCAGGCTGTTGTCAGTGGATTCAGAGGGGCTTTCTGTAGCCGCAGGCGTGCATGCCGATATGAAAAAGCAAAGTATTAAGAGTAGCAGGATAAATCTTTTAAACATAAAAATCCTCCGTGATTCAAGCTTGGAGCAAACCTGGATCACGGAGGACCGTAAATCAAATTTATTTTTTCTTAGAAAACTGTTTGGTGTAGGTAGCCGTTGCCTCGCGGTTTTTCTTTAATTTTGATCTGAATATGCCCACAATTGCCATAACTATCACATAGAAGAAAGTGAACAGAAAGACACCGATAAGCTCTCGTGAGGGATAGTTCATTGGCAGAAGGAAGCATACGTAGAATGCGAACGCACAGATCGCGTAGTGTGCCAGATAACGTACCGCGCCGTATATTTTTTCTATTGAAAGTATTGCGTTTGCGATAGCAAAGCATACCGAGAAAATGAAAAAGAGAACTATTCTATACGCTTCTGCTGCCGCATGCTCATTGGGGTCCGGATTGGTGATCATCATTATCAGCATATACACAGCCGTTATGAGCGTAAAGCACACGCAAGCAACACAAAGATATTTTTTAATAAGTTTACCTATTCCCATGATAAAAGTTTGTTCCTTTCGGTAGTATACCCAAGTACTATATCATAAATACGAAAGAAATTCAAGTCTTATATGTAAATTTTAATTAAATTAGTACTGACAAAAAGCTGTCAGTAACAGAGAAAGGAAAGGTTGTATAATTATTACGGATAACCGAGGATGCTGTTTCAAGAAAGGAAAATGAATATGAAAATTGAAATCGCGCTTTTGATATCGGGTATCTCCATGGCATTTGGAATATATTCGGGTCTTTGCGCACTTAAGCGCAACGCAAAATCAGAAAGTCGTAAAGAGGGCGCAGAGATGACTATGGTAATAGTCAAGCTGGAGGGAATTAGCGAGGGAATATCCGAAATAAAGACCGATCTTTCGCACGTTAAAGGCGATATAAAAGAGATAACCGAAAGACTTATAATCGCGGAGCAATCGCTGAAGCTTGCTCACGCGAGAATAGATGAGATACATGAAAAGAAAGGAACTTAAATGAATACGTTAAAGAAAAAACTATCCAGCAGAAAGCTTTGGGTAGCTATCGCAGGCTTTGGTGTTTCTGTGGGAATTGCTATATTCTGTCCCGACATGGGAGAGGAAAGCGTAAAGCTTATAATATCGGGCTGTGTTGCTCTGGCAGCATATATCCTTGGAGAGGGAATAGCTGACGCGGGAAACGGTGAGGCAAACGCTAAAAAAGAAGACAAAGCAACAAAAGAGTAAAGATAAGGGCTACTCCCGTAGGAGTAGCCCTTTAGCTTATTCATTATCGTTATTGTTTTCTTCTTCTTTGTCATTCTGGCACGAACCGCACGCAGTATCGTCGGTAAATTCACAGTCTGTCATCTTTTCGTTTATTGTCTTTGGCTCACTGGCATCATGCGTCACAGAGCAACGACATATATTTTTTGCACGCAGACGTGCAGTCATCCAACGGCTGAACAGAGTGTAGAGCACACTGCTGAGTGGGACGCTTATGATTATTCCGGGTATGCCGAACAGACCTCCTCCGATAGTTACCGCAACAAGCACCAAGATCCCGGGTAGAGATACGTGATGTCCCATTATCTTTGGGTAAAGAATATGAGATTCAAGCTGCTGAAGCACTATGATGAATACAAGGAACCAAATAGCCTTTATAGGATCGACGATAAAGATTATAAATGCACCCGCAAGCGAGCCTATAATAGGACCGAAGATAGGAATGAAAGCGGTAATTGCTACGATGCAGGAAACCAGCAGCGCATATTCCGCCATTCCAAAAATGAGCATTCCTACGAAGCACAGAGAACCTATAACCAGAACCTCAACGCACTGTCCTGTGACAAATCCCGTAAAGGCGCGGTTGGAAAGAGTGAGAATCGAAAGTATCTTTCTTGCTCTGCGCCTGCTTATAAGTGCGAAAAGCACGCCTTTAGCGACCTTGCCTAAAGCTTCCTTTGAGGCTAAGAGGTATATTGCGAATATTAGTCCAAGGAAGAAGTCTATCGCCGTCCCAACTATGCCTGAAGCGATTCCAAATACGTTCTGAAGAATACTCTGCATATCAAGACTGCTCAACCATCTACCAAAATCGGTAGGCAGTGAATCAAGGTCTATCGGAAGATTAAGATTTTCTGTCAGATCCTTCAAGGTTACTGTAGCACGATCAAGATACTCGGGAAGCATATCAATGAAATGCTTGCACGTGTATATGAATTGGGGAATTATAAAGGACAGAAGAACAACAAGAACTGTAAGTATGCAGAGAATACTTAAGACAAGACAGAGAGGTCTTTTCATCTTACGCCAGGTCTTGCCGTTCTTTTGGGTCAGCTTCTTGAAAGCTCTGTTCTCAAAAAACTTAAGCGGTATGTTAAGAATAAAGGCTATGCATGCTCCTATTATCAATGGGAAAGCAACGTCAAGAACAAAGGATAAGACCGAGAAGACCGATCCAAGATTGTTGATGATCGCGAAGAAGAGTATAGCCGCAAAAACAATACCGAGTATTTTTAAATAGCGTATGTTTTCGGGTGATAATTTTGTTTTTTGCTTTTTCATAAATATACTCCCGTAGTTTATTTTAAACGCTTATCAGACCTCATTGGAGCTTTCGTCCTCGTCCTCCGATTCCTCGGGTTTAAGGGTGATAATTGCGCTTTCTACCTTGTGATCCTTTATGT
>JAZSJE010000232.1:0-3297 GCA_045534135.1 Eubacteriales bacterium | reverse complement strand
GTCCTTTAGAGTGACGCTCTAAATCTCTGTCCTTTTTATATTCCGTGCCACGTAAGAAGTTTTATTATTATATCACGACGTCAAGCCTGTGTACGCTTCTCAAGGAACTCGCACACATCCCCGACCGTCACGAATTTTACGGGCTCGGTAAAGCGGAAATCAAACGCCGCCTCGATCTCCATAGCAAAAAGCATGATAGAGAGCGAATCAAGTCCGAGATCCTCTATAAGTCTTGTATCTGCGCTTACGCTATCCATATCGATGCCTCTGTTGACCTTTGCCAATATCTCCTTCAACTGTTCAAGCATAATTTTTCCCTTTCTGTTTTAGCTCTTAGCCTATTTTTTTCACATAGGAGCGGCGGCGCTTGTGCTGCTCCGAATCGAAGTATTTCCACTGTGCCATTACCTGAGTATTTGTCTCCAGATTGAGATTGGTTTCAAAATACTCTATCTCTCCGCTCTCAAGATACTCTGTCATCTTCTGAAGCATGACTGCGTTTATGCCCGCAGACTGATACTCGGGAAGGACCGCAACAAGTGCGAGATCGACTACTCTGGGCTTTTTTACCAGCTTAAGTATCTTAAGAACAGTCGCGGGTGTAAGCCTGCCTCCGCTTTTTTGTACTGCCTCTCCAAAGCCCGGAATACAGAGCGCAAAGGACACTACCTTATCATTCTCATCGCAGATAATTATAAGATATTTCTTATTTATGACCAGCATAAACTGATCGACTATCTGCTTTTTCATGCTTTCCGTAAACGGAACTGTACCGTACAGGTGGCTATAACAGCGATCAAGGCACTCGAAAAATCCTTTTTTATATCTCGCGATATATTCCTTTTTAGACATGCTGTCCGAATCTACGATATGAAGCTTGCTAAGCTCAAGTGCCCTTTGAGCAACTCTTTCGAGCATAACGTTCTTTTCCTTAGGAGCTCTTATGCGAAACTCAAGCCAGTCTATCTCCTTAGCATATCCGCATCCCTCTATAAGCGAAGCGTAGTAATCGTAATTATACTGCTCCTCAAAGGTAGAAAGCTTATCAAAGCCCTCTATGAGCAATCCCTCTCGCTCAAGGTCGCTATACCCAAGAGGTCCGCACACGGTGTCAAGTCCCCTCTCGGCTCCCCACTTTTCAAGCGCGTCAAAGAGTGCCCTCGCGACCTCAGGATCGTCTATCGAATCAAACCTTGAAAATCTCAAGCGTTTTTCACCGTGGATATCATTAAACTGCTTTTGTATGATACCCTGTATGCGCCCTACCGTTCTGCCATCCTCAAGTGCGAGAAAGCACTTGGATTCGCAGGTGTCGGCATATGCGTTTTTATCGGTGAATATCTTCATCTCGTCACCGAAAAGCGGCGGGACAAAGTGAGGACAGTCCTTATACATACGCAGAGGAAATTTGACAAATTCCTTTCTCTGCGCCTGCGTTTCTACCGTCTTTATCTCTATATTTCTTGCCATTCAGTCCTCCAGGGGCTCGTCCTCACGGCGCAGGAATGCAAGTCCGTAGCCCGCAAGCCAAGGACCGTTATGGCATCCGCTTACGGGAGAAACTATAACAGCCTCGTGATTTGTTTTTATTCCGTAATCCTTCTCTATCTCTACAAGCTGATCAAGAAGCGACGTACCGGTATAAACGTGCCAGAGCAGATAATCCTCGGGCGCGCGGTCTCCTATGATCTCTTTAAGTATCTCACATGTCTTGTTAAGTGCCTTTTTAGGAGTTCTTACGCTCTGAAGCGCGCAGAGCTCTCCCTCGTGAGTAAAGTGCACTACGGGGCAAATGCTCAGCATCTTACCCATAAGAGCCTTTCCGCCCTTAAGTCTACCGTTGTATATAAGATAATCGAGCTTTCCGTCAACGCCTATAAATTCCTGGCGCTGCATCATCCAGTGTATTTCCTTAACGATAGTATCGCTATCCATACCCTTATCTGCCATCTCTGCCGCCTTTATAGCAAGCAATCCCTCGCCAAAGCAGGTTATCTTGGAGTCGATAACAGTTATCTTCAGCTTATCCGCAAATTCCTGTGCGATAAGTCGGATAAGGTTGTACGTTCCGCCAAGGTAAGCGCTGAGAGCTATCACTATGACCTCACTGTATCCCTCACTGTATGCCTTTTCAAAATGATCGATTATTGCCTCTCTTGTAGGCATTGCGGTATAAGGAAGATTCTTCTTAGGATCCTCAAGATGCTCGAGCTCCTCATAGAATGCTACGGGGTCGAGGTCAAGCCCCTCGAGATATTCCTTTCCCTTGAAATTTACGTGTATACGAATAATGTCGATGTCATACTTTCTGTATCTTTCGGGTCCGTACTCGATGCAGCCTGTAGAGGTACACATTACCTTAATTTTTCCGTTCATATTATCTGTTATCCTTTCCGTAAAATAGATCCTGATTTTTTGCCATATTAAGAAGCATTGCCGACGTATTCTTTATCGAATCCGCGTTTGCGGAGCCGCGTGCCTTGATTATGGGCTTGCCTGCCCCGAGAAGTATTCCTCCTCCAAGCGAGCTGAAATCGTATATTCCCATAAGGTGGCCGACAAGCTTCATTATCTCTGCGCTTCCCGTCGCCTTTGCATACTTTACTATATCCGTAATTATTCTTCTTGCGATCCCCTCAGAGTTTTTAAACACCTGATTTCCCGCAAATCCGTCGGCTACAAGAACGTCACAGTCACCCGATAATGCTCTGTTTCCCTCAACGTTTCCTATGAAATTAAGATCGCTCTCCTTCTTTAAAAGTGCGTGAGTTTCCTTAACCAGCTTATTTCCCTTGGTCTCCTCAGCACCGTTGGAAAGAAGCCCTACTCTGGGGGAGTTTATGCCGTAAAATTCCTTCATAAAATCCGAACCCATGTGAGCGAAATCTACCAGATTATTAGCGTTACAGTCTATATTCGCACCCGTATCGACAAGACATGTAAATCCTCCCTTTTCGGCAGGCAATATTGCCGCAAGCGCGGGGCGCTTAAGCTCCTTTGCGGGCACGTAGCGCAATGCTCCGGCGATCAGCGCTCCCGTGCTTCCCGCGTTGATAAGTCCCACAATATCCTCTCTCTCTCCAACAGCCTTGAGCGCCTTGACAAGTGAGGAATCGTTCTTTTTGAATATTGCTTCCATGGGATTGTCATAGTTGTTTACGACCTCTGTTGAGCCAACTGTCTCCAGTCTGCTCTCATCGTATTTGAGCGTAGCGAGCTTTGCGCCGATAGCCTCGGCATCGCCAAAAAGTACTATCGAAAGATCCTCGTTTTCCTCAAGTGCAAGTCGGAGGCCAA
>JAZSJE010000072.1:0-7245 GCA_045534135.1 Eubacteriales bacterium | reverse complement strand
GTCCTTTAGGGTACAACCCTAACCAAGCGTCTTTTTTGTTTATTTTTCATCAAATTCAAAGAGCAAATTGCTCAAAAATCTGTCGGCAACGGGCGTTCCGAGGTTACCTAATATATCAAAGCAGTTAAGCACCACCCTGCCTTCTCCACAATTAAATCCGAACAGCGAATACGCCAAACCGTAACCGAGCTCCACGCCGTAGTATCCCGTCCAGAAGCCGGGACAGCCAATATAATCGGGCAATGCGTCGGTCATAAACGCAAGGTGAGGAAATACGCCCTTAAAGCGCGTAAGCTCCATAAGAGGACCGCCGAGCGTATCGAAAAGCTTTCTGTCGTAAAGCACGTACTCCTTGTGATAGAGCCAATCTCGGTGATTTGTAAGCGTAAGGTCCGGAGCGAGTTTTCTCATTCCCTCCATATTCTGTCCGTCCCAGAAAATCTCGGAATTAAGGAACAGAACGGTAGTGCCTTTTTGCGCTTTTTCCATAAGAACAGCAACTATCTCTTTTTCAACCGTTCCTACAAGGATTATATCCGAGTCGTCGCAAAGCTCCGCAAGAGCGGAAATTTTCTCTTTCTGTTCACCGTCAAGTCCCAACGCGCATATTTTGCGCTTTGCCTTATGCGCATTTCTGTCGATAACGTAGAAATGCGTTGAGGTAGCCGCGGGCGAGCCTTCACGAAGCTGCGCTTGAAGCTTATACTTGCCCTCAGAAAGGTCAATGTCAAGCACACGTTTCATTACAGGTGTCGCAAAATTATTACCGTCAAGCGAAAAATTTTCGCTAAAGCGGACGTATATGCCATCCTCGCCCGTTATGGCAAAGTCAGCAGTATAATTTCCGCTCTTTAAAACTCCGTCGTTTGCAAGCACGCACTCGACCTCAAATTTATCTCCCCTATACAGATTTTCCTTAACGAAAAGGCAAAATCGCAACGGTGCCCAGCCCTCGCTTATCGCGTCAAACATTTCGGGTTTCCATCTTCTCCAATAAGACCAGAGCCCCTCCCCGCACATTCCGTGGTCGAGAAGTCCCGTAAGTGAATATCCCGCAAGGCGGGGATTTGAGCGTAGCATATCAAAGTGGCGCTTTCTCTCATCGGCATTAATTCTCTGACTTTCCTTAAGCATACTTTCGGGAAATGGGAAAAGCTTATCCAAGCCGAGTCGGTAAAAGTCCTTCGTAAGAGCCTCGCTTTGGTAGCCAAGCCACCAAGAATCCTCAAGGTCAAGGCGCTCTCCATACTGCATAAAGTGCTTGTATTCCTCTATGACGTGGAACTGTGAGCCAACGCCGAATTCCGAAAGGAATTTGGGATATTTCGTATCCGCGCCAAGCGTTCTGAGCACCTTTGCGTCTGCATCGGATATGGGAGAAACGGGATAATAGTGCGTATCGCCGACAGCGTCGGTCTTGAAATGATCAAGTTGCTTTTCAAAAACGCCGTCGTCGCCCCAAGTGTATTCCCATTTATCACTATAAGGGCTGCTCGTTGAGCCTATCGAGATATCGTTATCCCATCTTCCGCTGTTAAGTACTACCATTCTCGTAGGGTCAAGCTCGCGCAGACGTAGCAAAAACGCGTGCGCACTATTAAATACAGTGCTTGGGTAGGTTTCATTAAGCATACCCCAAACCACTACGCAGGTACGGTTTCTATCGCGCTTTATCATCTGTTCGGTAGCATGCCTCCAACGCGTAAGCATTGCGCTCTCGTCACCTACGGGGATAGCGGGGTGGCGTTCGAGCATTGTTTCAAATTCAGCGTCGTTTCTCCAAGTGTCAACCGCGGAATAAGACATACACCACGAGGCAAAGCACTCGTCGTATATAAGCAATCCTATCTCGTCGGCAATATCCATCTGCTCGGGGCGATAAAGTCCCGAAATACAGCGTATCATATTAAATCCCGCGCTCTTTGCGTATATGAAATCCTTGCGTATCTGATCGGGGTATATGGGAAGCATCTGTCCTATCGGAAAAGCGTTGCCCGAATGAGAAGAACGAAGGAATATTTTCTTTCCGTTAAGATAAAAATATCCATCCTTTACCAAAAACTCACGGAAACCGAATTTCTGCGTAAGAGAATGCTCTCCGTAGAAGCTTTCCACCGATATTCTCACCTTATAAAGATTAGGGGCATCAACACTCCACAGTTTGACATTGGGAACGGTTGCCGAGCAGATGTGTTTGCTCTTGCCCGGATACACCCTAACGCCTATCTGTTCCCTTGCAACCATACCCGACAGTTCGGAATTTTCGAAAATCTCAACGGTAAGCAAAGCTTCACCGTCCGTCAAAAGAGTGGAATTGAGCTCAAAATTCACCTTTAAGCTTCCGTCGTGTATATTGCCCTCAAAAAGCTTGTCTTCAATATAAACGGCGGGAAGCGCGTTAACCGTAACGCCGTACCAAAGTCCGCCGTGATTTAAGTTACAGCCCGCGCACTTATGAATCTCTTTGTTTCTGTGAGGTGTGTTCTGTAAGGTCAGTCCGTCAATAAATTTATCGGTGGGATTTACTATTCTTACAGAGAGAAGGTTTTCTCCGTGGTTTACAAAAGCCTCGGTAGCGTCAAAAGAAAATGGAGTTTCACCGCCCTCCCGTGCGCCGAGATATACTCCGTTAAGCCATACCTCCGCCTTGTAGTCAGCTCCACCGAAGCAAAGCATTATTCTGTCAGTTTCACACGCGTCTATATCTGGAGCAAAGCGGCACCAATAATATGCAACCCCATGATAATCGGGAAAAAACTGCTGTATTATCGAGGGAACGTACGCAGATACGGCGGTCGGATGTATCTCCTTTTCCCAGCCGTTGTACTTTCCCGCGTTATCAACGTCGGGTGCTATAAACCATTCGGTATCAAGATTTAACGATTTACAAATACTCATAAAAAACACCTCCAAAAGGATTACTCGAAGCATATCACAAAAGCAAAGCACTGTCAAATAAATAAAGGAACCTTCTATTTTCTTGACAAATGCCAAATACGGCATATCTCAAAAGAGGTAATTTTGAAAATTGTCCTGTAGAGGAACACTGTAGCAGCTACGCTTTTTTACTTTGCTATTCATCATTTATCGGTATCAATATATTTCCAATACGTAACGATATAATTAACGCCAGACCACACGGTCATAACGAGCGAGAAGGTCATCAATATCCACGTAAGAGGAACTATATCTGTTCTCCACTGCGTTCCGAGAATAAGTCTTAAAATGTACTGCAAAAAAGGCTCAAGAAAAGCAATTCCTATAGCCACGATCTGGCTTACAGTCTTTAGCTTTCCAAGCATATTTGCCGCGATTACTATATTTTGACTAGAGGATATCACCAATCTCATAGAGGTCACCGCAAGCTCTCTGAACACTACTATTATAAGCGTTATTATCATAAACGTCTGCATCTGCGGGAATTTATAGAGCAGAACGAACAGCGCGCTTATTACCATAAATTTATCGGCAACAGGATCCATAAACTTACCGAAATCGGTAACAAGACCCTCTCTGCGAGCTATCCTTCCGTCAAGCATATCGGTAATCGCCGCTACCGCAAACAGCACTGTGCATATAGCGCATGAAATATAGAACCAATGAGTGTTCTCACTCTTTGGCGTAAGCATTCCAAACAGCAGTATAACCGGCACAAGACACAGTCTTATTATAGTAAGCTTGTTTGGCAAATTCATATTTTTCTTCATAAAACCTCTCCTATCATTACACAGTTTCACTTACAGCTCTGCCCATAAGATCATAGTCAAGCACTTCCCTGACCTTTACCTTAACGAAAGAACCTGGAGCTATGCGATGCTCAGCCCTGAAATATACCTTTCCGTCTATCTCGGGAGCATCTGCCGCGCTTCGTCCAAAGTGCACCGAGCTTACAGGATCGTAATCCTCACACAGCACGGTTATGGTCTTTCCGACCATCCTTTCATTGTTGACTGTATTTATATCAAGCTGCTCTCGCATGATTATATCTGCTCTGTCCTGCTTTATCTGCTCGTCGATCTGATCCTCAAAATCAAATGCGGGAGTTCCTTCCTCTCTCGAATACGGGAAAACACCCATGTGCTCAAATTTTGATTCCTTGACGAATTCACAAAGCTCGAGGAAGTCCTCCTCGGTCTCTCCGGGGAAGCCTACTATAAAAGTAGTGCGGATAACTATATCCGGGATCTCTCTGCGAAGCTTAGCCACCACAGAACGAACCATCGCACCGTCACCGTGTCTGTTCATCGCACTAAGCATTCTGTCACTGATGTGCTGCATCGGCAGATCAATGTATTTAAGTATTCTTGGATTATCTCTTATTTCGGCTATCAATTCATCTGTGATCTTATCGGGATAGCAGTAAAGCAATCTTATCCACGGAATATCGGTAGCCTCTGTTATTTTTCTGAGAAGCTCGGCAAGCCTGTATTCTCCAAAAAGATCAAGGCCGTATCTGGTAATATCCTGAGCAACTATATTAAGCTCTCGCACACCAAGTGCCTCAAGCTCCTTTGCCTCTTTAACTATGTCGTCCATAGGACGGCTGCGGAACTTTCCGCGAATATAAGGAATTGCGCAATATGAGCAGCGGTTATCACAGCCCTCTGCTATCTTAAGATATGCGGTATATTCGGGAGTGGTAAGTATTCGGTCGCCACCAAGACGAACACAGTCCTTATCCTCAAACGAGGTATATTTTCTATGTGAGCCCTTCTTTTTCTTGATCGTAACAGCCTCGACCGCCTCAACTATATTATGAATACTGCCAACACCTAAAACAGCGTCGACCTCGGGCATTTCCTCGAGAATGCTCTCACGGTATCTTTCAGCAAGGCATCCTGTAACGATTATAGCCTTCAGTGAGCGGTTCTTCTTCAACCATGCTATATCAAGAATATTTTCTATTGCTTCTTTCTTTGCGCTCTCAATAAAGCCACAGGTATTTATTATAACAACATCCGCCTCTGTCTCATCGGGCGTTATTTCATAGCCCGCGCTTGCTACCTCATGGAGCATAACCTCAGTATCAAGCTGGTTTTTGGGACAACCCAGCGAAACGAATCCAACCTTCATTTGTTTTTCCTTTCACTCAAAGCCTATGTAAAGTATAGCTTGTATTATGTTTCAAAATATGCTAAAAGCTGTGCGGGAGAATCAATAATGACCTCAGGGTGCATCTGATCAAGCATTTCCCTATCTCTGAATCCCCACGATACCGCTACCGAATGCATACCCGAGTTGTTAGCGGTAAGAATATCAACCTCGCTGTCACCTATAAAATAAGAGCTTGCAGGCTCAATACCAAGCTGAGAAGCCATCATAAGAGGAACGGACGGGTCAGGCTTTCTCGGAAGATCACTCTGCCCCATGGCAAATACCATAACCCCCTCGGAAAAAAGATTTTTAACTATATTCTTAACAAACGGATCAGGCTTATTTGAAAGCACCGCCATCTTATATCCCTTCGCGTAAAGAGCCATAACTACATCATAAAGCCCGTCATAGCATCCGTCTATATCATCGTGTGTTTGCTCATAGCATGCTTGAAAATACGCAAATATATCCTCAAACTCATCACCCTCGCAAGCTACGTCTGCGGGTAAGGATTTACTTAAAAGCGATCTTACTCCATTACCAACGTTTGCTCTTACCTGCTCGTACGTATGCGTAGGAAAGCCAAAATGCTCCATACACATATTAACAGCGCTACGTATGGTATTCAAGGTATCAGCAAGTGTGCCGTCAAGATCAAAAATCAACAGTTTTTCCTTCATAATTTGCGCTTTGTCCTACTTAGAATTATTTTCCAACCTATATTATATCACAAAAAATCTTTACTGTCAATGCATACTTTAACACTTAATTCTCATACAGGTCGATTATTTTTTGAAGCTTTATCCTTACTTTTATCACTCAGCTTTAAACGAATTATTGCTATAAGAAGCGAAAAAGTATGAAATATGTAATTTTGCACAACAAGTTTTTTTAAAGGCACAAAAAAATCGTCATTTCATATCTTTTATATGTTGACAAAATGTGATATAATATTAAATTGTGATATTGTATTTCATAATGTAAAGGAGATAAATTCTGTGATTCGTAACGATTTGAGAAACATTGCTATTATTGCCCACGTTGACCACGGCAAGACAACACTTGTCGACGAAATGCTCAAGCAGGGGGGCATATACCGAGAAAATCAGGAAACTGTTACCCGAGTAATGGACTCAGGCGACCTTGAAAAAGAGAGAGGAATTACTATTCTTGCCAAAAACACCGCTGTTCACTACAAGAATACAAAGATAAACATTATCGACACCCCCGGCCACGCTGACTTTGGAGGTGAGGTTGAGCGTATCCTTAAAATGGTAAACGGTGTTATACTGCTGGTCGATGCCGCAGAAGGTCCTATGCCACAGACCCGTTTCGTTCTTCAAAGAGCACTTGAGCTCAATCACAGAGTTATTATCGTCATAAACAAAATAGACAAGCCTGACGCGCGCCTTGGCGAGGTAGAGGATGAGATACTCGAGCTTCTTATCGACCTCAATGCATCGGACGAGCAGCTTGACAGCCCAATGCTCTACTGCTCGGGCAGGGCGGGTACGGCTACCACCGATCCTGAAGTTCCCGGAACCGATCTTCTCCCCCTCTTTGATAAGATCATGGACTATATTCCCGCCCCCGAGGGAGATGAGAATGGTGAGCTTCAGCTTCTCGTTTCCTCAATAGACTATAATGAGTACGTTGGAAGAATAGGTATCGGAAGAATAGAACGCGGATCTATCAGAGCAAATCAGGACGCTTATATCTGCAACTACCACTCGGGTGCCGCTCCCAAGCGTACAAGAATAGTTGCACTCTTCCAGATAGACGGACTTCTCCGCGTTCCCGTTGAAAATGCAAAGATGGGTGACATCGTTTGCTTCTCGGGCGCTGAAAATATCACTATCGGTGACACAATAACAAGCCTTAACGCTCCCGAGCCTCTTGAATTTGTCAAGGTAAGTGAGCCCACCCTTGAAATGACCTTCTCTGTAAACGACAGCCCCTTCGCAGGAAAGGAGGGTAAATTCGTTACCTCCCGTCAGCTTCGCGACCGTCTTTACAAGGAGCTCCTCAAGGACGTATCCCTCCGTGTTGAAGACGGAGAAACAACAGATGAATTTAAGGTTGCGGGCAGAGGCGAGATGCACTTGTCCATTCTTATTGAAACAATGCGCCGTGAGGGCTACGAGCTTTGCT
>JAZSJE010000127.1:0-9562 GCA_045534135.1 Eubacteriales bacterium | reverse complement strand
TCTCCTTGAATACGAGCCCGAGATATACGAGCTGCTTGACCTTGATATCGGTAAGTGCCGTATGGCGGTGGCTGCCCCCAAGGGCTTTCGTTATAATGCCTCGAGACAACTGAAGGTCGCTACTAAGTTTGCCAACATAGCGAACGATTTTTATGCATCTCAAGGCAGGGATATAGATATCATTCATCTCAACGGCTCTATTGAGTTAGCTCCCATTCTCGGTCTTTCCGACGTTATCGTCGTTATAGTCGAGACAGGAAAGACTCTGGTCGAAAACGGACTTGAGGTCGTTGAGGAGATAGTTCCCATCAGTGCCAGACTTATTGCCAACAAGGCAAGCACTAAATTCAAGGGCGAGATGATCGACAAGATCGTTAGTTCACTTGCGGAGCAAGTGAAATGATGTTTTCCCCCCGGCGGACAAATGATGTGCGGCATAGCCGCAATGATGTGGGCAAAGCCCAATGATGTTGCGCTACGCGCAAACGGATTTTACCGAACCTCTTGCACTACGCCCCAAAGTATGCTATAATAAAATCAGAAAGGCGGTGGCACAGTGAAAAAATTCTTTTCGATATTGCTTTTATGCGTGATTTTTGTTTTGTCATTTTCTTCGTGCAGCAAGCTGTTTGTGTGCAATAGTATAGACACAGAATATGCGAACGTTGTAAAGCAAAACGGAAAAACGTATATAAAATTACAGAACACCGACATATATTTGATAGATCTTGAAAGCAAAAGCTTTGATCTGGCAGATGATAGAGAGGGGCTGCTTCCTTACTTTGAAAACAACACGCCTGATGCTCTTAAATGCTTCTACTTTGCGGGAGAGTATGACAGTACTGTTCCCGAAAATTATAAAGGTGTTATACCGCATATTAAAAATTGCGAGTTAAAAGCTGATAGCTCGGTAGTCGATGCCTGCGGATACATAAGTGGGGACAAGTTAGTCGGATTTGTGCAGGTATATAAAGATATGCGAGGACCGTACGGCAATTATTCAATAGAAGAAATTGATCACAGTCTGGTGTTTTCGTACGATGCTCAAAACGATAAATTTAACGTAGAGTATACTCTTGAGGACGTTGTGATAGTAGCCTTGCACGAGAGCTCGGTCATTTATTGGAAGGATAAGAAATATTATTTATATGATCTGAAAAATAAGACAGAAGTTTATCTTGTCGACGATAAGGCATATGATTCGGGATTGACCCAATATTCTACGTCTGGTGTGTATTCAAATTCTGAGATCTGTGTTATTCACATGATCAAAGGTATGTCAACTAAAGATGTTTGTTACGTATACGTTTACAGCTGGAAAAACGGCAAGCTACTTGCGCTAAGACAGAAAAATATGTAAAAATGCAGAATAAAGGAGGAAAAAGGTATCTTCCTTTATTGCTGTCTTGACGTTGATTTTGTCCTTTTTCCTGCGAGTAAGCTTCCGTCGCAGAGCGACGTTCGATTTTCGGTGGGAAGCAAAAAAGAACACAGGACTTTTGTCCTGTGTTCTTTTTTGGTGACCCGTGGGAGAATCGAACTCCCGTTACCGCCGTGAAAGGGCGGTGTCTTAGCCGCTTGACCAACGGGCCGATGGTAGCGGGAATTGGATTTGAACCCATGACCTACCGGGTATGAACCGGTTGCTCTAGCCAGCTGAGCTATCCCGCCACGTTGCTTGCTCATCACAAGCGCTTGACTATTATATCATATTGGACTTTTTTTGTCAATAGTTTTTTTTTAATTTTATTTTTTAATTTTTTTGCCCCTGATCTTTTTGATATTTGGTGTCTTGCTTTTTGTATTTTGTTGAATAATTTTTGCTGATTTGTTTACAAAAATAAAAAGTTATGCTATAATAAAATCAGTAATTTTTTGTTTACTTTGGGAGGTAAATCATGAAGGTTTGCGTAAGCTCTTACAGCTTTAACAGATTATACAAGAAGGGAATAATGACCCAGTTTGACGCTATTTCCAAGGCTAAGGAATTGGGATTTGACGGTATAGAATTTGCAGGTCTTGCCCATGCTCCCGAAATGAGTGACGCGGATTACGCGCATGCTCTTAAGGCAGAGGCTGACAGATGTGGGCTTCCTATAATAAGCTTTGTTTTCGGCGCTGATCTTATAAACGGAACGGGCGGAAGGACACCTGAGGAGGAAGTCGCAGAGGTAAAGCGCAACGTGGATATTGCCGAAATACTTGGAGTTAAGATAATAAGACACGACGTAATGTATTCCTTAGGTAGCTTCAAGTCCTTTGATGCAGCCCTTCCTATCCTTGCGAAGCGTGTTAGCGAGATATCCGAATATGCTAAAACAAAGGGTATTCGCACGAGCGTTGAGAACCACGGCTTTATTTGTCAGGACCCCGACAGATGTGAGCGCCTGTTCAATGCTGTTGAAAGCGATAACTTCGGACTTCTTTGCGATATGGGTAATTTCCTTTGCGCAGACGCAGAGCCTGCCAGCTCGGTATCTACCGTTGCGCCTTATGCTGTCTTTGCTCATGCCAAGGATTTCTACGTAAGAAGCGGAAACGAAGAAGATCCCGGTGAGGGCTATATGACTACACGCGGCGGAAACTACATAAAGGGAACTATCATAGGTCACGGAAGCGTGCCTGTTAAGCAGTGCCTTAAGATATTAAAGAGAGCAGGCTATGACGGCTTTGTATCTCTCGAATTTGAGGGCATGGAGGATAACATTGATGCTTTGCGCATAGGTCTTGCAAATCTCAGAAGATTTATCGCCGAGCTGGAGAAGTAATATAAATGAAATTGCTTATAATTCGCCATGGTGAGCCTGACTATGCCATTGACGGACTGACCGAAAAGGGCAAAAGAGAGGCAGAGCTTTTGGCGTCAAGGCTTATTCGCGAGGATATTAAGGCTGTATATTGCTCTACCATGGGCAGGGCGAGGCTTACGGCACAGCCCTACCTTGATCGAAAGGATATAACTGCAGAGTATTGCGAGTGGTTAAGAGAATTTAATTATCCCCGTATAAAAGTGCCTTATCTTGACAGAGATAAAAACGCGTGGGATCTTTTGCCAGAGTATGCCGATCAATTTCCCGATCTTTATCATCCAACCCGTTGGCGCGAGCTTGACTTTTTGAAGAATACCGCGGTCATAGAGGCCTACGATGCGGTGTGCATGGAGCTTGACGCGCTTCTGGCAAGACACGGTTATTCCCGCGACAAATATTCATATAAGGCAATATCTCCCTCTCATGATACCATAGCTCTGTTTTGCCATTTCGGCTTGGCGTCTGTGCTTCTTTCGCATCTTATGAATTGCTCGCCATATTCGATATGGCAGCATGCCTTTACCGCGCCGACATCGGTTACGACCGTATATACAGAGGAGAGAGCCGAGGGGATAGCATCATTCAGAGTGAGTGCCTTGGGAGATGTGTCACATCTGTTCGAGGCAAACGAGCCACCATCCTTCGCGGGAAGATTTTGCGAATGCTTTACCGATGATACAAGACATTAAAAATATAAGGAGAATGATTATGTTAAAGGAAATACTTGATTCAAGAGGAGTTCCGCAGCTTAAAACAAGAGAAGAAATGCTTGATATGCTGCAAAAAGAGGAATACGGATATATGCCTCCGAGGCCTGATAAATTTTCCTGGAGCGAAAAGATAGATATAGAAAATTTTTGTGCGGGAAAGGCTACACTTAAGAGAGTTACACTGACAAGTGAGATATACGGTGAGAGCTTCAGCTTCCCGATATATGCGGCTGTGCCTAAAAAAGAGGGAAAATATCCGTTTTTTGTGTACATCAGCTTCAGAAATCAGGAAACTGACAGATATATGCCTGTTGAGGAGATAATAGATAACGGATTTGCAGTGCTTTCCTTCTGCTATGAGGACGTTTCCAACGACTGCAACGATTTTGAGGACGGACTTGCAGGGATCATAACCCGTAAGCTTGGCAGAGGCGCAACTACCCCCGGTAAATTGGCTATGTGGGCATGGGCTGCTCAAAGAGTTATGGATTATGCGGAGTCTATTGAGAGCCTTGATCTTTCTCTGGCAACGGTATGTGGACATTCCCGCCTTGGAAAAACCGCGCTTCTTTGCGCGGCTACCGATGAGAGATTTTTCCTTGGATACTCAAATAACTCGGGCTGCTCGGGTGCCGCTATCGCCAGAGGTACTAAGGGCGAAACGGTTAAGGATATTTGCGAAACAAGATTTCCTTATTGGTTCTGTGAGAACTATTTTAAGTACATTGAGAATGAGGACAAGCTTCCCTTTGATCAGCATTGGCTTATAGCCTCAATAGCTCCCAGAAGGGCATACGTAGCAAGCGCTCGTGAGGATCAGTGGGCAGATCCCGAGAATGAATTTCTCGGTTGCGTAGGAGCATCTCCCATATATGAGCAGTACGGAAAGGAAGGCTTTGTGACTCCCGAAAAATTCCCCGAGGTCGGTGACGTATTACACGACGGAATGATAGGATATCATCTCAGAGCAGGCACTCACTATTTTGGTCGTGAGGACTGGCAGAAGGTTATGGCCTACATAAAGCGACATATATAAAATTATAAATGAAGCCCCGAATATTTCGGGGCTTTGTTAATATAAATTGTCGAAAAAATATATTTTTTAACAATAATTGCTTAAAAAATAAGAAAAATAGCGTTTTCGCAACCTTTGGTTGCATAAATTTCAATGCTGACTTGCTTGATATCATGATCTAATTTTGATATTATATATAGGATAGGGAAATATACTGTATTATAGTAATTATGTTTTATAAAGGAGATAATAATGACACTTGGTGAAAAAATAATGCAACTGAGGGTGGCTGCCGATATGACACAAGAGGAAATGGCTGAAAAATTGTCGGTTTCAAGACAGTCGGTATCTAAGTGGGAAATGAATCAGGCTATGCCGCAGATAGATAAGGTGCTTTTGCTGTGTGAGCTTTTCGGTGTGTCTGCCGATGAGATGCTTAAGGAAAAAATATCTATAAGCGCGGGTAAAAAGAGAAATAAATATTTCGGTACGGACGGATTTCGAGGTGAGGCAAATCTCAACCTTACATCTATGCAGGCGTATAAGGTAGGACGCTTCCTCGGTTGGTATTATTCCTCCTCGCTTTCAGGCAACAAAAAGCCGGGATACCGTCCGCGCATAGTTATCGGTAAGGACACAAGACGCTCGAGCTACATGCTTGAATATTCCATAGTTGCGGGAATAACCGCATCGGGTGCCGATGCTTACATGCTTCATGTTACTACTACTCCCAGCGTTTCATACGTAACGCGCCAGGATGAATTTGACTGTGGTATCATGATAACCGCCTCACACAACCCCTTTTACGATAACGGAATAAAGGTCATAAACCGTTACGGTGAGAAGCTTGACGATGCTACTACAGAGCTTATAGAGGCATACCTTGACGGTGATATGGCGGCACTTGGTATAGTGGGCGATGATCTTCCGCTTGCGCAAAGAGAGCGCATAGGATGCATAGTTGACTACGTTGCGGGCAGAAATCGCTACGTTGCGTATCTTATTTCGCTCGCATCACATTCTTACAGACATCTTAGAATAGGAATCGACTGCGCTAACGGTGCTTCGTGGATGATAGCCAATGCCGTGTTTAGCGCGCTTGGGGCTCAGACTGTCGTTATTGGCGCTCAGCCCGATGGACTTAACGTAAATACGGGCTGCGGTTCAACGCATATGGAAAGGCTTTGCAGTGTGGTAAAGGAGCAGCATCTTGATCTTGGCTTTGCCTTTGACGGAGATGCGGACAGATGTATCGCAGTTGACGAAAACGGAAATATTATAGACGGTGACGCTATTATGTATATTCTCGGTAAGCGTCTGAAATCAAGGGGAATGCTCAACGACGATACTGTTGTCGCTACAGTTATGTCAAACAGCGGATTTTTTGAGTCGCTCAAAAAGATCGGCATTAAATGCGAGCAGACTACAGTCGGTGACAGATTTGTTTACGAGTGTATGCAGAAAAACGATTTCAGCCTTGGTGGCGAGCAGTCGGGACATATCATTCTCAAGAAGTATGCTACTACGGGTGACGGACTTTTGACAGCTATCATGCTGACCGAGGAGGTGTGTGACACTAAATCTACACTCGCAAAGCTCTGTGAGGAGCTTATGCTTTATCCTCAGGTCGTTAAAAATCTTCGTGTGAGGGATAAGGCGGCGGTAATGGCAGATTCAAAGGTGCTTGACGTTCTTAAAGCTGTTGATGCCGAAATAAACGGAAAGGGCAGAGCGCTTTTGCGTCAAAGCGGAACAGAGCCTGTTATAAGGGTCATGCTTGAATCCGAAACCGAGGAAAAGTGCAACGAGTATATAAAGAGAATTGCGGATGTTATAATAGAGAGGGGGCATTGTGTTGAATAAGCTTGTAAAAACAGAGGAGCTGTTTGAGTGTCAGACCCCCTATTTGAGGGAGCTTTTCGATGCGGCTGAATACCCATGGGAGATGCTGCCCAAAATAAAGGACTACGCGAAAAAGCTTATAGAAAACGGACTTAATGGCTTTACAGAGATATCCGACGGAGTGTTCGTAGGCAGAAACGTTAAGATATATCCAACAGCGACTATAGAGGGGCCTGCCATAATAGGACACGGAACCGAAATACGTCCCGGCGCGTTTATAAGAGGAAGCGTCATAACGGGTGAAAATTGCGTTATAGGAAACTCAAGCGAGCTGAAAAACTGCGTTTTGCTTGATAAGGTCCAGGTGCCTCATTACAATTACGTAGGTGATTCTGTGCTTGGAAATTATGCCCATATGGGTGCGGGCTCAATATGCTCAAATCTCAAGAGCGACGGTAAGCCCGTCGTTATACACGGAGAGGAGAGCTATACTACGGGACTTCGCAAGATAGGCGCGATACTTGGAGATCATGCCGATATCGGCTGCGGCTGCGTGCTTAATCCAGGCACAATAATAGGGAAGAACACCTCGGTTTATCCGCTTAACGCCCTACGCGGAGTTTTCCCCGAGGGGTGCATAGTTAAAAGTATGGATAGTATAGTAAAGAGAAGATAAACAAAAGCCGCCCTCGGTTGAGGGCGGCTTAAAATATAGCTTAGCAGCCTTTTTTACAGTTTTTATCAAATCCAGGGTTGCAAGCGTAGAAATTTTTAGAATTCAGATTGTCCTGAGCTATGCGCATAGCATCGGCGAAACGCTGGAAGTGAACTATCTCCCTCTCTCGAAGGAACTTTATTACGTCGTTAACGTCGGGGTCATCCGAAAGACGCAGAATATTGTCATAGGTCGTGCGAGCCTTTTGCTCTGCCGCAAGGTCCTCTGCG
The DNA here is from genome assembly GCA_045534135.1 of Eubacteriales bacterium. Lineage (GTDB taxonomy): Bacteria > Bacillota > Clostridia > Oscillospirales > CAG-272 > HGM12713. The sequence continues at coordinate 2,240 of JAZSJE010000127.1, read as the reverse complement.
AGATCGGTAAGGATATCTCCCTTTACTCCAACGTATTTCATATCGAAGGGAACTCCCGAGGCGGCTACGGGGTATGCTCCGTTGGTATGGTCAACGAAGTAGGTCGCGAAGGGTGTGTTCTCAATCTGATCCATAGATAGATTTTTTGTGAGCTGGTGAATGATAGACGCGACTATCTCGAGGTGCGCGAGCTCCTCGGTGCCAACGTCAGTGAGTATTCCTGATACCTTATCGTATGGGCAGGAATATCTCTGGTGCAGATATCTCATAGAGGCTCCCATCTCTCCGTCGGGGCCACCGAGCTGCGAAATTATTATTCCCGCAAGATTGGGGTTGGGATTTTTTATCTTTACGGGATATTGAAGCTTTTTCTCATATAACCACATTGTACTTTTCCTCTCTGCCTATTAAATATTAGCCTCGTATTCCCAGGGCCACGGACCGTCGGTCCATTTCCAATTATCACTCATATTGCTCATATTGTTTACGGGAATACCCGCCTCGCAGAGCTTTTTAGTGAGTGCGTCCTTTTGCGCAAGGAGCTTATGGTAATATTCCATAGCTTTTTTGCAATGGGGATAGGCATCAAGATAAAGAACCACGTCAACCAGAGAAAAATCAATAGCCTGAAGCTTTGCCATTAGCTGCCGTGCTTCCTCATTATTACAGTTCCTGCCGATATTGCTTTTTTCATTCTGCATTCTTGTATTGCGGTTAACCACGGCAGTTACCTCCTTTTCTGACACGTCGCTCGCCCATAAAAGGGAGATCAAGCTCTGCGAAAACCGTGCCTTGCTTCAGTGCGGTGTTTGCGTCGTAGAGATTATCAAAATCCTGTAGAGGGGCGTACACCGAGGCGAGGGGATGAGCCTTAAGTCCCCAGCCATCTGTGCCGCGGCAGTCCTCGCGGCACGAGCCTTTGTCCTGCGCCGAGCTTCTTTCGCAGACGGGGCAGGAGTTGCCTCTACCCTCGGCTATTATGCGAAGGAGAGAGTCACTGCATCCTCCTATTATATTGTCGTCTTTATACATACAACTAAAACCTTTCTGTCGTTTTAGAGCAGGTCTTGCTCTGTTTACATTGTATGCAAAAAGGGAAGGAAAGGATAAAAGAAAATCCCCGCAGATATATCTGCGGGGAGATTTGTTATTGAATAGAAAAATGTTCAAGGAAACCGCTGTTGTAGGTATCATTAGTCATACGAATGATAACATATACAGAGTCACAATACAGGTGGACTTTTTTCTCATAAAAAGTATTTGGATTTATTTCTTCATAAATGATAGCAGATATTACTCCATTTGGAAAATTAATATCCTTTTCATATATATTTCCAATAAGCTTATGTTCGGTAAAATTATGAACATTAAGTCTCGATGGATCTATCAATCTTAAAATTTCAGAGGTCGATAGATCTTCTGAAAAATCTTCGTGTTCTTCAACGTGAGGGTAGTACATTTCAACCAGCATTCTTCCCCAATTGGTGTAACCGGAACACGCAACATATCCCCCCAAGGAATAAATACTAGGATAGAGAGAAACACCATTAGAAAAAGTGATAAGCTCTCCGTCAAAGTGGGGAAAGACGATATGCTCTTTTGCTGTTAATTCAGCTACAAGACGCTCCAATGATTCACCACCTGCTGTTTTGTTGGCTTGAAACCAACTGTTTTTAGAGTTAGCCTCATCAGATAGGTGAGCCAAAAATCTATCATAAGAGTCAAAATCAAAAGCATCTGCGTTGGTCCAAGATATACCTTCGTCGTATTGCAACAAATCCGTATTTATATTAGCCCTATTCGGTTCCGTAACTTTTGGTGGATTTGTAACAGTAGACGTAGTAACAGAAGCAGATGTAGAGGTAGAAGCAGACGTAGTGGCAGAAGTGTCTTTAGTGTTTTCTGATGAATTAGTTTCGCTTATTGCTTGCTTTTGACAAGAAAACAAGGAAGCACACACAATTAAACACAATAGAAAAGATAATAATTTTTTTAGCATATATTCCTCCTATCTATAGTTTCCTTCCAAACGAGCTATAATTTCCGATTTACAAGGTTGACAAACAATGGTGTCAGGAGAGATATCTCTTCTTGAGTTATACATTGAGCACAAATCCGACCTTGGGGTATCTCCGCAATACGAGCAAATTTCTTTGTTACTACATGTAGTAACATCATTCTTTGTAATCTCCTCATGATAATGGTCCTGTGCACCATATTGATGGCATACCTCGTGAAAA
>JAZSJE010000107.1:0-2221 GCA_045534135.1 Eubacteriales bacterium | reverse complement strand
TATTTAACGTCATATCTTGGGTGAAAATCCTCGTCGACCACCTCGGCAGAGATCACCGAGATATCCTCGGGCAAATAAAATGAGAGTGCCTGAGGTATTTTAGCTACGGGAATATTCGTATCTAAGCATTTTTCCTTTTTTCTTGTAACCGTTACGCAAAACTCGTTTGCGTGAACTCCGCTATCCGTGCGGCTGCATCCAACTATATCGCAGTCAAAGCCGAAAAGCTGCTTCGTTGCCTCATTTAACCTTTGCTGCACCGATATTCCGTTAGGTTGAACCTGATAGCCACAATAATTCGTGCCCAAAAAAGAAATTCTCAGTAATATTTTCATAGTCGCCTCACGCGGTATATCCAAAGCCCAGGATATTCAGCCAAACAAGAGAAGCACCGAATACTACCATAATGACAAGCGGGATAAAATCTACTATTTTAAGATGTCTTACGTTCATTCTTGTTCTTCCCTTATCTCCGTTATAGCATCTGCATTCCATTGCCGTGGCGAGATCTCCCGCACGGTTAAATGCCGACACAAAAAGCGGGATAAGCACAGGTATAAGTGCTTTTGCCTTGCTGATAAGTCCTCCGCTTGAGAAATCCGCGCCTCTTGCCTTTTGAGCTGTCATTATTTTCTCAGTCTCGTCGGAAAGAGTAGGAATAAAGCGAAGTGCTATCGTCATCATCATGGCAAACGAATGAACGGGAACGTGGAAAAGCTTTAAGGGCGAGAGCAGATCCTCTATTGCGTTCGTAAGCTTTATGGGAGTGGTAGTATAGGTCAGGAACATTCCCGTTCCGATAATAAGGGTCGAGATCCTTATTGTCATAAACAGTGCCGAATAAAGTCCCTCCACATATATCGAAATAAATCCCCACGAAAAGAGCAAATGCTCGCCGTTTGTCCAGAAAATATTCAAAACAGAGGTAAATATTATTACAAACAGAACTGCCCTTAGTCCTCTCAAAATCTGTTTGAAAGGGATACGTCCGAGTATTATGAGTAGCACCGCGGAAAATAAAAGCAATGCGTAGCTCAATATATTGTCGCACAAGAATGAGCAGACTATATAGAGTATGGCCAAAATTATTTTTATCCTCGCATCAAGCTTATGCAGCAATGAGCCCGAGGGATAATACTGGCCGAATGAAATACCTTTCATAATTATCCGTTATCCAATATCCTTGTAAAGTTTGATTATATTATCGTATGCGTCCTCAACCGTATAAGCGCCGCAGTCAATATCTATACCCTGCTCCTTGAGCATAAGCATGAGCTTGGTTATCTGCGGAATATCGAGTCCTACCCTAAGCAGCTCATCTGATCTCGCAAATATCTCCTCGCAATCGCCCTCCATCAGTATCTTCCCCTTGGACATGACCAGAAGTCTGTCACAAAAGCGCGCCATATCCTCCATGCTGTGGCTGACTATGACAACTGTGCGCCCACTCTTGCGCTGATATTCCTTGATGTTGGTAAATATGGAATCTCTGCCTCTGGGGTCAAGCCCTGCCGCGGGCTCGTCAAGTATCAATACATCAGGACGCATTGCTATAATTCCCGCGATAGCCGCACGGCGCTTCTGTCCGCCCGAAAGATCAAAGGGTGACTTTTCGAGCAGATCGGGAGAAAGACCCGCAAACTCCGCAGCCTCACGCACGCAAGCGTCGAGCTCATTCTCAGCGATACCCATATTTTTAGGCCCGAAGGCAATATCCTTATATACGGTTTCTTCAAAAAGCTGATACTCCGGATACTGCATCACAAGTCCAACGCGAAAGCGCACGCTTCGTATCTCCTTGGGCTTTGCCCATATATCCTCACCGTCAAGCAAAACTCTACCCTGCGAGGGCTTTAAAATTCCGTTGAACAGCTGAACGAGCGTTGACTTTCCCGAACCTGTGTGCCCGATTATTCCGGTTATCACGCCGCTTTGTATATTTCCGTTTATACCGTCAAGCGCCTTGATCTCGTAAGGCGTATCCTTGCCGTGAAAATATTCTATATCTTCAAGTGTTATCTCTGACATTTCTCTTTGCCTTTCAGCGAATTTACTATTAGCTTCGCGCAATCCTCAATTGAAACGCACTCGCCCTCAAGCGCTATTCCAAATTCACGAATTTTATGAACCAGCTCGGTAGCCTGCGGGATCGCCAGTCCACATGAGCGTAAAAGCGCTTCCTGCTCAAAAACCTCTGACGGAGCTCCGTCAAGAATAGCCT
>JAZSJE010000053.1:0-10038 GCA_045534135.1 Eubacteriales bacterium | reverse complement strand
TATCCGAGAGCAACAGCTCATTTCCGTCCCAATCGGTATTAAGCGGCTCATCTATTGATATCTCAGTTCTCGTAGAGGCATTCTTCCTTATATACATAAGTATCTCATTTTCAATACACCTTGATGCATAAGTCGCAAGCTTTATGTTTTTATCAGACTTAAAGGTATTTATAGCCTTTATAAGTCCTATCGTGCCTATTGACACGAGATCCTCTATTCCAACTCCTGTATTTTCAAAGCGCTTGGCTATGTACACCACAAGTCGAAGATTATGCTCTATAAGCACCTGCCGCGCCTCCTCATCCTCGCCAAGTCTTGCAAGCAGCTCTCCCTCTTCTTCCTTTTCAAGCGGCGGTGGCAGTACCTCGGCACCGTTTATGTAGTGTACCCCGCTTTTTCTTTTGTGACAACCGAAAATTCGCTTAAACCAAAGAATTAAAGCTCTCATTTTTCCTCCCATTATTATTTTATACCAAATGCCAATGAGGACGGGATCAATGCCTTTGCGCCATCTGCGCTATCTCCTATAGATCCCAAAGCCACAAGAGCATCCAATTCTCGCCACCCCTTACCAAGATCGACAGCCACATAATCGGCTCTTATCGCATAAAGCATCACGCTTCCGCTTACCGTATGCGTAGGTACTACTCTTACACGTCGCGCATGCTCAGAGTCTAATAGCTCAAGTCTGCCACACCGCAAAAGATCAACCATTCTTTTAGGCAGTATTCTCTCCATCTCTGCCCTTTCAACTATTATACAAGGCTTTGCGCTAAGCGGATCGGTAAGAAGATTACCGCTGTCGCAGAGTCCTTTGAGAGAAAGCTCCTCAGGACCGTAAACTATTTTTAGGATACCCTCTCGCCTGCTGCTTTTCTTTTTGAAGAATTTTCCGCCAAAAACAGCAACCATGCCGCTTATTATCGCCAAAAACAGAAAAAACCATACCGAAATACCATCAGCATCTCCCTCATCACCAAGAAGCTTGTCGATACCTATCTTATTAAATACAGAAAATAACGCAGTCATAACTCCGCCAAGGACCACGGATACTGCGGCATATACAACACTAAATCCTAAGACCTCTCTAAAATTTTTGCGCCGTAGGATAGCGATCGCGCACATGATCCCACAAACAAGAAGATCCATCACAAGAGCCGCCACACCCGTTGCATATAAAAACAGTGAAGCACAGGCATATATCCCGCCAAACACGGCGGCAGGCACCACTCTTTTCAGCGCAAATCGCACCGATAACAGCTTAGATGTAAGAAAAAAGCAAAGGAAATCCATGCTGAAATTTATCAAAAAAAATATATCCAAATAAACCGTCTGCTCCATATCGCGCCCTCCTTTAATATTATACTACCTATCAGCCGTATAATTTGTCTTATCCTGGCGCGAGTTTTAAAAATATATCTTGCTTTATAGGGTGAATTGTGATATAATTTTTAGGAAAATATATATGAAAGGAGGCTATATGAAGACCTACCGTTCAATAAACTATAAAAGTCCATCAAAAACCGTATGCGCTCTGGGATGCTTTGACGGAGTACACGTAGGCCACGCTTCCATAATAAAAGAAGCGCACAAGATAGCAGCGCGGAATACCGCCTTATGTGCGGTCTGGAGCTTTTCTGAGCCTCCCAAAAATTTCTTTCTTGCGGAAAATGAAAAAATATCCGTACTTACAACGGAAGAAGAAAAGCGCCGCGAAATGCGACGCCTCGGTGTGGATATATTCGTTAGCGTTACCTTTGACCAAAGGACGGCATCACTCTCGGCAGAAGACTTTTTCCATTCTGTACTGATAGGCTCGATGAACGCGATGCACGTTGTTTGCGGATTTAATTACCGCTTCGGTAAGGGTGGAGAGGGCAACTGTGACCTTTTGGCAAGGCTTTGCGAGGAAAACGGCATAGGGCTGTCAATAATTCCTCCCGTCAAGGCAAACGGAATTACAGTCAGCTCAACAGAAATACGGAATTCGCTCAATTCGGGGAACATCACCGCGTCAAATATTTATCTTGGACGTCCTTATTCTCTCAGCGCAAGGGTAATAAACGGGCAGCATCTGGGAAGAACACTTGGATTTCCTACCGTAAACCAGAGCTTCCCGCCCGAAAAGCTCGTGCCAAAAAACGGAGTATACGTCAGCCGTATAACCTTTGACAGAAAGACCCGATACGGAATAACTAATATCGGTGTGCGCCCGACAGTTGACGGAAGCACTCTTTGCGCCGAAACAAACGTGTTTGACTTTGAGGGTGATCTCTACGGCAAGTCAGTGACTGTAGAATTTTTGGAGTTTTTAAGACCCGAGAAAAAATTCGAGTCGATAGAGCATCTTACAAATCAGGTATACGAGGACATTTCAAAAGCTAAGGAAATTATAAAAAAGAGGCAGAGGATCTAAAAATCCTCTGCCCTTTATTTATCAATTATTCTTTATTACGCGTAATTCCTATACCTAATCCCGCGATCGCAACAGTAATCAGCGCAGCTGCCCCCACAGTAGAACCGCATCCGCCTTCTTCCTTAACACCGTTGGTAGCATCGGTCGGATAGGTTACAGTAGGATCGGTCGGCTTTGTGCCCTCATTGGGATTGGGAGAATTTTCCTCCTCTTTATCCTCTGGCTTTTCTGTCGAGGGATCGTTTTCCTCAGGCTTTTCTGTCGAGGGATCCTTAACATCCTCATCAGGCGTAGATCCAACAGGAAGCTTTTCGAGAGATTCCATACACTCATCAAATTCTGCGCTCAAGGTAGCCACCTTTTTTTGTGATACTCTGGTAATATCGGTAGCCTTTGAAAATTCGCTATCTACCTTACGGCATGCCGACATGAGCGCCTCATAAGACTCGCTTTCATAATTCTTTGCGTCAAGCGCTTTAGCCTTTGCCACCTTTCCGAGCAGCTCGGGCGCGTCAAATCCAAGTATATCATCACCAATCGAGCTAAGCAAATTTTCCTTTGCTACCGCGCTCGCGTTATCACCGATGCCCTTCACTCCGTCAAGATAAATATTTCCGCTCGCGGTAACCGTCTTACCCGTACTTATGATCTGTACAAGACAGGGATCGTCATTTGCGGGCATATCGAGTGTAGCGATATTGACACAATTCTTAACAGTTATATTTCTGTTTGTATGTGCTATTATTCCTGCCGCAACCTTTGCTTTATTCGAATTGTCACTGCCTGAGTTGCATATTATTTCTCCCGCGTTTACACAGGATTGGATCAAGGTCACCTTAGCGGAATCCCCGATCTTTGCGCCAAGATCAATTGATGTTTTTCTCTCCGAAAGTATACCCTCACTCTCCATGAATACGAAGATTCCCGCAGCGGAGGTAACACCCTCGACTACTCCGGTATTCATGCAGTTAGATATAGTAACCTCAGCCGTACCGCTGCTCCATCCTCTTCCTTCGCTGTTAGCCCAACGTCCCGCAATTCCCGAGGCATATCTCGCGCCCCAAAGATCCGCAGTATTTACACAATTCGTAATTGTAAGAGATATCTCATCCTTGTTAAAGCCAAGCTGTGTGCTCGACCCTGTCATTCCGCCTACGTCAAGTCCCGTAAGCTCTCCCTTATTGACGCAGTTTACTATATGGTAATCTGCCTCATCAAAGCCTGCCCAGCTCCATGCCGAGCTGACGGTAATAAACATTCCCGCCATTCCGCCAACGGCTGAACCGCTCTGACCTGTTCTTATATTTATCACACCCTCGTTTACACAATCGACGAGCTTCATCTTACCGACAGAGTAGACCTGACCTATAACTCCGCCCGCGTAAAGATCCTTCGCAAGAGTATCTACCGCTGTTGCATCTCCGCCTGTTATTTTTCCGCGATTCACACACTCTTTGGCGTCAAGAGCCTTAAGCGGCTGATTTTTATTATACATTCCACCGAGCATACCGCCGATACCTGTATATGAATTTGCCAAGGAATGAAGGTTGGCCTCATTGACGCAGCGCAGGAAAGAGACGTCTGCTCCCTGCGACCAGCCCATGATACCGCCTACGTTTACGTTACCCTGATTAGAGGTTATGCTTCCGCTGTTTTGGCAGTCGGTAAATGTAATATCGTAATCTCCGTTAGCAAAGCAAACAAGTCCTCCGGTGAAAACGCTTCTGGAGTTAACGACAACGTTCGTATTTATCTGTATGTTGCCAAGATTTTTGCATCCTACAAAGTCAGCGTTTCCGTCAACTACGGCTACTATACCGCTAAGACGCGCAGTATAAGCGGCTGGCATTGCGACAGTAATATTTACCTTTGAGGTAATATTCTCAAACCTTCCTTTTCCGTTTATCGCAAGAGCTGCCGCATTTGTCGATGAGGAAAGACTGATATTTCCCTCAATAACGAGATTTTTAACAGTTCCGTCAACGTCGGGAAAAACAGAGGTGATATTATTTCCCGAAAGAGTTATTTTATGACCGTTACCGTCAAACGTACCGCTAAATGCTCCTGCTGAATAGCTTTGCGAGAGAGCTATATCGTTGCTAAGATAATACTGCCCGCCCGAAGACATAGCCAAAAACTCCTGTTCTGTCCCCACAGGTGTGCCTACAGGCGCCTGTGCGGCAGATATGGGAAGCAGTGACAGTATTCCCAAAAGTATCGTACAAGTCAAAGTTATACTAAAAAATTTCTTTATCATTGTAATTTCCCCTTATATGCTCATATACAATGTAATTTTAATCTATTTTCACTTTCTTGTCAAGAGCTTGTGCTCCTTGACTCTTTTTTCAGCGATATAAACAAAAATATCGTATTGTTTTTGTAAAAATTAAAGGGGCTGAGAATCTCAGCCCCTTTTTATTTTGCTTTAATCTTCTTTCTTCTTAAGCGCGATGCCTGCAGCAATAGCAACTATTGCGCTAAGAGCTATCGCACCGCCACCTATTAAGGTCTGGCAGTTAATATTTACATCCCCGCTCATATCTATAAGGGGCTCGCTCCATTCTTCCTCCTCAACCTCCTCTGTAGTAGTTTCGGTAGGCTTGGTAGTATTATCCGATGTCTCGGGGCGAAGCGTTCCAACGGAGAAATCTCCGTTTGCCTCAACGTCGATCTCACCCTGTATCGGAGGCTTCTCTAAAAGATCTCTGATAGCCTGATATATTCTCTCCGCCGCGTTATCAATATCCGACTGAAGAAGCTTTTCCTTTTCCTCAGGCTCAAGATTCATTATTACCTTTGCATCTCTGATAGCCTTGAAAAGCTCAAGCCAGGTAAGCGTATACCAGTTCTTGCCTTCTTCCTCACCATCTATGATAGCCTGCTCAAGGCGTCTGAAATCAAGCTTGCCTGAAAGCACAAGTCCAGCAATTGCCTCTCTTATGTCAACAACCACCGCATCCATATCTACCTGTAGCGCGTTGCGGTCTGCCAAAAGCTCCTCCGCCTTAGTTATCGCCTCAGCCAATGGTGCCCAGCTTTCAGTGGTATGATCCTGAGCATAGAGGGCGGTTGCATCTTTATAAGCTTTTGTAAGATTGTAGGGATTGTTATTGCATTTAAAGATCATCGTCGCAATGATCTCGTTTATCTGAGTAGCATTTTTGGCAGTACCGTGTGAGATAGAGGTAGCCGATGCGCATCCCGAAAGATAAACGTTACCCTTACTCTCCTTAATAACCGTCTGCGCATGCGTAATAGGATGAGCCATATCGGTGTTTACCGAGGATATAGTGCCCTTGTTTACACAGTCATTTATGATCACGTCTGTTCTTGAGTAAGCAATTATACCGCCCGACAGTCCGTATGACACTGTCTTGGCGTGCACCTTTCCCGTATTAAGACATTTTTCAATAACGGGAACCGTGAGCTCCTGGTTGGACTTGGTAATAATACCGGCGGCATTGTTTACACCGTTAATATCAGCCGAATTCTTGGTATTCTTTATTGTTATGCCGTCAAAGGTGGTGGTGGGGGTCGAAATAATACCGCCCGCATCAAGACCGTTTATCACGCCCTTATTCTCACAGTAATTTATAACGATAAATCCCTTAGAAGCAGGGTAACCGAATATACCTGCCGCATTAGCCTTAGAGGAGCTGACAGCGCCCTCATTGGTACATCCGTAGAAGGTCATAACAAGTCCGTTTGCAGACATTTCCTCGTTGTGTCCGAGGATACCGCCCGCGTTACCCGTATTGCTTATAGCGCCCTTGTTCGTACAGCAATATATATCGAACGCGATATCAAGATTTCTGTTACCTCCCGTCAGCTTACCGCCAACGCTTCCGTACATACCGCAGATACCACCCGCGCTTCTCCAAGAAAGACCTGTTCCACTTACCGTAACCTTACCTGTGTTGACAGAATCCTGAATGACCGTACTGATAACTCCGCGTATGCTGCCCGCAATACCGCCAAGCATTGCGCCCGCCCCGGAATCGGTAATATTTCCGCTATTCGTACACTTTTCGATACAAAGATTCTGCGCGATAGCTGCCGTGCAGTACTGATGTCCCAGAATACCGCCTGCAGCAACTGTTCCCGAAGCGATAATGCTGATATTCTTTGTATTGCTCGATCCGTAAATGTTTACGTCCTTAGCGCGGGAAATTCCAAGAATACCGCCTATTCCCATTCCTGGAGCGTTTGAGGGCTCACCCGTAACAGCGGCAGGCGTGTCACCGTCCGCACCGTTCATGGTAATAGCTCCGTTATTGGTACAGTTGTAGAAATCCACACCTGCGCCCGATACCATAGCCATAATACCGCCCATAGCAGTGATCTTTCCGCCCGCAAGGATGGTAATATCTCCATTATTCGTACAGTTTTCAAAGGTCGATCTCGTTCCTGTATAAGCCGTGATACCGCCGAGATATACCTCTGTTCCCTTTGCGGCGCTCTTTATAGCTCCCTCGTTTACACAGTTCTTAAAGGTTCCCTTCTCGGCATATCCGACTATACCGCCGATAGCTACGTTAGAGGAAAGATCAATGCCCTCGACCGTAAGCGTACCCTTGTTCACTACGTTCTCAAAGGTGGTTCTGCTGGCTGTACCAAACATACCTCCGATAGCATTTATCTTTGTGGTCGAGCTCTTAAGTGTGACACTACCCTCATTAAGAACGTTCTTAACGGTAGAGTTATTAACGTTTTCACTCAGAGCTCCAACAGTCTTTCTGTCAGTTTTATTGATAATTACAAAATCTACGCTGGCAGTTACATTCTCAATATTTATATATCCCTCGGGAAGCTCGCTGTTGAGAATATGATACTGCGAATTATTGCTGGCGGTGATAGCGCCATCAAAGGTAACGTTCTTAACAGTCAAATTCTTGGTCTTAGCAAAAAGCGCGGCGTTTTTAAGCGTTATAGTATATCCGCAGCCGTCTATAGTAACACCGTCGAGAGTGGTAGTACCTGACACGGGGGAAGCATATTCTCCCGTTCCGAATGTTATATCGGCAGTAAGATAATAGTACTTTCCGCTCTCTGTCGCGCCTATAAGGTCGCTCTTGGAGTCTACCGCGATAGCTCCCTCGGGAAGCGTAGACACGTACTCTGCTCTATTTTCACTGTTGATAACGTTATTTCCCACATTTGTAGGGTCAAATATTTCTTCCGCAGACGCGGGAATAACCACAGCAGTCATAGCAAAAAGCAAAGTCACGATCAAAAAAATCGAAATTACCTTTTTCATTTTCCCTCCTGAAATATATCTAGAGCAAGGCAGCTCTCTGTAATGCATAATCCATCATTATAATTTTATAATATTTTATAGCTTTTGTCAAGATATGGACATAAAAACTGTGCTTTTTCCCAAAAGGCAAGCTCAAAATTTAGGTATTTTGACATCAAAATCACACTCTGCACACACGCGAATTACCGCAAATTCTCCCACATATGATGCCTCCGATTTAACAAAAAAGCTTATTTTGACCCTGCGGATAGGCAGCTGATTTTCAGCAATAGCCTTGCAAAGCTAAAGCTTCTTGAAACCACCAGCTCTGCCGGTTGTTTTCAAAATACAAAAATAACCGAGAGGATGGAACCCATCCTCTCGGCATTTTGTCTGTAAAGACTTTTATTTTAAATTATCAGTCCTCTTTTTTCTTGAGGGAGATGCCTGCGCCGATAGCAAGAACTACAGTAGTTACTATTGCAGCGCCACCGATCAAGCCGAAGCATCCGCCACTGCTGCTATTATCCTCCTCAGCCTCGGGCTCGGTAGGAGCGGGAGTTGCTTCGGTAGGAGGAGTGGTGGGCTGAGTGGGCTGAGTAGGTGCAGGACGGAGAGGAGCAAGAGTGATCTCACCCATGTTATCTACGTCGATCTCACCGTCAGTTATTCCTCTGGGAACGAGCTTTCCGATGTTGATTCCGATAAGCTCTACTGCCTTATCAAATACAGACTGGAGAGCATTCTCGGTATTCTTAATAATATCTGCAGCCTCAACTGCTCTTACTACCTCAAGGTAGGTATTGCTATCCCAGTCGCCTCTGTTAAGATCGTTGTAATCCTTGATCTGCTTATTGTAGTTGGTAAGATCAAGATCCTTAGGATCAAGAGCTGCCGCTGCGGCCTCAAGATCTGCCTTAGCATCGTCGATAGCCTTCTGAGTGGACTTAAGGTTAGCTACAACTGCCTTTGCCGCATTAAGCTTTGCGACAAAATTTGTCCATGTAGCAGCCACATAGTCGCTCTCAATGTACTTGGAAACGACCTCAATGGTCTCACCAAGACGGAAGGAGTCACCTGCAAGCTCAAAGATCATTCCACCAAGGAGGGTGTTGATCTCAGCCTCAGTCTTGCTGGTTCCTACAAGACCTGTAGCATTTGCTACGCATCCTGCCTTATAGTAGTTAGTAGAACCGCTCTTAAGAGCTACAAGCGGGATAGCTATTGCAGCACGGTTATCCTTGTATCCACAGTCGATAGTGCCCGCATTTACACACTTATCAATATTTGTCTCCGTAGTGGAAGCATACGCGAGGATACCGGAAGAAACTGAGGAATCTGCCGTATGGGTTGCCTTAACTGCGGCTGTATTGGAAGAATTGAGAATAGCAAGCTTACCTGTGATCTCAACGTTACCTGCGATACCGCCTGCGCGGTCATATGCAGTAACATTACCTGCGTTCTTACAGTTGCTTACAGTAAGGTCGGTAAGGTTCTTAGCAGTACCAACTATACCGCCTGCACGCTTGTTGGATGTAATTGCCGCGTTGTTTACACAGTACTGAATATCAACGAATCCCTTAGAGTTAATAACACCGTAGATACCGCCCGCGCCAACACCGTTACCGTTTACAGTACCGTTGTTAACACAGTTGTAGAACGTCATCTTAAGCTTTACAGCATTCATCTCGCTGTTTCCGCCGAGCATACCGCCCACGTCAGCGGTAGAGTTAAGCTTACCGTTGTTTACGCAGCTACGTATGTCAAAGGTTGCTTCAATGTTTGAGTTGTTGCTGTGCATCCAGTTACCGATAGATGCGTACTGACCGACGATACCGCCCATACCGGACCAACCCCCCTTAGTCATAGTAAGGTCAGAGCTGTTGGAGCACTTGTAAGCGACGAACTTGGTTACACCACGAACACCACCTACAACACCGCCAAGGAAGGAGCCTCTGGTAGTGCCTGCCAGCTCGGTCAATGCACCGGTATTATGGCATTCTGTAAGAGAAACGAGCTCGGTATTGGAAGCATAGGAATAACCGAGAATACCGCCGACACCGTTTACACCGGTATGGTAGTACTTACTTGATACCTGAGGAGAGTCAAGAAGCATATACTTGATAGCTGCGGTATTATCACAGTTCTCAAGTACCAACGACATCGCCTTGGACATACCGATAACGCCGCCAAGAGCCATACCTGCGTCCTCACCCTGGTCAAGTGCCGCGCCGTTCTTGAATTCGATCTCACCGTTGTTGTCAACGTTAGTGAAGGTAGATTTACCTCCGTTGATGTATCCTATAACACCGCCCATGTCACTTGCCATGGACTTGTCAAGAGTGATCTTACCCTTGTTTACACAGTCGGTAATGGTCGTATCCTT
>JAZSJE010000163.1:0-5540 GCA_045534135.1 Eubacteriales bacterium | reverse complement strand
CTTTGTACTTATCTCTTGTTGTTCAATTTTCAATGACCATCGCTCCCGCTTTTCCGCGACAGCCTTAGTATTATATCACACCTACTTCGCTTTGTCAACACTTTTTTTAAAGTTTTTTTGGTTTTTTTGAAACTTTTTGCGATTTTGTTAAATATGTACATATCAAAGAAAAAACCTCAGTATTTTTGTGCAAAAACAAGCAAACAATACTAAAAAAGGTGAGGTATATATGGTAATCGTTCTTATTCGTACAATTTTGATATATATAATATTAGTCATAGCCATGCGTCTTATGGGCAAAAGACAAATAGGTGAGCTTGAGATATCCGATCTGATAACCACACTTCTCATATCCGAGATAGCCACACTTCCAATAACCGAGCCCGAAATCCCATTTCTGCACGCAATAGTACCTATAATAATACTTTTGACCATCGAGGTCGTAGTGTCAATGCTTTTAGCGCTTTCACCAAAGCTTAAAAATCTTCTGACCGCCCGCCCCACGACCTTAATAAAGGACGGGATTATAAATCAAAAGGCCATGCGAGATGCGCGTCTTTCCTTTGATGAGCTTTTCAGTGAGCTAAGAAGTCAGAGTATAGATGACATATCACAAATAAAATATGCGATCCTTGAGCAGAACGGAAAAATAACCATTGCGCAAAAAGCCCGATTTCGCCAACCGAACGCAGAGCAGCTGCATATCAAGGTCAAGGAAACCGGACTTTTTCACATAGTTATAGAACAAGGATGTCCAAATCTTCACGGAATGCAACAGCTGAATATATCACATCAGGAGCTCGTCAACCACCTTTCAAAAAAAGGGCTAATTATCAGCGAGGTATATCTGATGATAATAAATGATTCAGGAGAAGAAAAGATCATACCTAAGGAGTCAAAGCAATGAGATCGTTTATAATCTCAATTCTGCTTTTTATAATTTTGACCGCATCAATAATTATAAACGCAGTTTATATATCATCAGGCTGCAAGGAGCTGTGCCTTTATGCCGATTCAATAAGAGCCTCGCAAAGCCCTCTTGTAATTAAAGCGATCAAGGAATATTGGGAAGATCACCGATATTTTTTTGGATTTACCGTATCTGAAAACAAAATAGAGCGAATGGACGAGCTTATAATATCGCTGTCAGCCGCCTCGGATGAAAAGAACTATTACGAGGTACTTCGTATATGCGAGCTCATCAAGGGACTGTGCGACGATATTTCTATCTATGAAACGCTATCAATTCAGGCTATTTTTTAGATTTTCAAATCTTTCGCAAGCATCCACCTGATAACGGAATGACAAAAATACGTTAGAACAGTTATTTATTTCTCCTATGTCCAAAGCCAGGCTATTCTTTTCTATATCCAAAGCATCTTTAGCGATGAGCATTTGTCTGTATTCTTCACCATTCAAGGTCCAAGCCTTCTCATCTATCAGCGACATTCCGCATTCAAAAATATCTTCAGGTAGATCACTGTCGAACAGAAGCACATCATAATTGTACGAAGCTTTTATCATATCCTCTATTTTGGAGCTTTCGGATACGAGTGAGCAAATTACACGGCGCTCCTCATGCTCATCCATAACTTTAACCGTAAGCACAAGAGCTTCATCGCATATATCGAGTGAGCATTTCTCAAAAATTTCATCTTTATACAACACGAAATAACAGCTTCCGCTTTTGTCGGTGACAGAAATAAATTTATAATCCTTCCCTTCTCTCTCGATATAATCAGCAAGCCACGGCTTGATTTTCTCAAATATAATGATATCATTATCAGTTTGCTGCATCATTTGTGTCAACGTCGCAATAAAATCAAGGTCGATCTCATCACCGCATGAAGTAAATGAGCGGCATATCTTCAGCTTTCTGCTGAAGCATCGATACTCGTGCGAATCAAGCCACGCAACCGCTTTGCCGCTATCAGCATCTTTAAAAAGGCTCTCCGCAAGATCTGCGGTTATAACACTGAGCTCATAATCATCCGCTGCCTTTATGTAAAAGTTTCCGTTTATGGCATCCAACAAAGCACCGCTTGTCTTGGGATTCTTCTCAAAGGATATAATCTTTCCCGTCGTATCGTCAATCTCCTTGTCAGATATTACGTTCAAAAGATATCCACTTTTATTTACTATATACTTTCGAAATACTTCTACGTATTCTTTTTCACCGCCCTCGTTTTTGTCAGGATATACGAGAGTATAATCATACAGATCAAATCCATTAAGAGTCACAGAAGAAAATGCATACGTGTTTATTTTTTCAAAGCCGGCATCCTTACTCATCAGACTTTTCGAAGAAGCCCCATGAAGTATCTCGGTCATAAATCTATCGACCGATTTAATTGTAGCAGCCTCCTCCCGCCCGCCAAGGACTATTGAATTTCCGTCCCACTTACATATGTAGTCATCGTATTTTAGGGGCTTGAGCGCCTCTTGCGAAGCAAGCTCACAGGTATCTCCGAGAAGCAATGCCATATCCCTTTCTCCAAATACGATTTGCTCATTGTCATACTTTACTATAGCATCTACACCCGTCTTGGAACTTATAGCGTCTGCCAGATCCTTGGCTTTAAGCGAAAGCTCACCTGAGCAGCTTTTCGATATTATAACGTAAACCTTATCTGCGAACCTGTCGTGAACATTTTCATCAGACATAGATTCCAACATCTGCTTATATTCGTCAAGCGCGCCATCCGATGATGAACAAGAAAGGAATGCAAGCGTCATAACAAATATTACAGACAATAAAATCACTATTTTCCGAATCATTTACATATCCTACCTAAAATCAAATCTTTCTCCCTTTGCCTTTGGAATATCGCGCCCGTAGCCTGTTTCACTTATTTTTTGCAGCACAGTATCGGCAGCCGATCTCTTTACGGCAAATCTTACGGTGACCTCCGCGCCAAAATCGGTAGAGTCTATGACCGCGCAACAGTTTGTAAGTATATTGCTGTATTTCTGATACTCGGAATATCCACAGACAAGCTCGTACTCATTATACGGCTCGTAGGTAACCACCTCTGCCCCTTCGATAGCAATAGCCGTAGAATGTGAATAGGCACGGACAAGCCCACCCGCACCGAGAAGAATGCCACCAAAATATCTTGTCACCACTACGCAAACGTCATTAACTCCGCTCTTACGGATAGTTTCAAGCATAGGGACTCCCGCAGTACCCTGGGGCTCTCCATCATCGGAATAGCGGGCAAGGATACCACCCTTAAGAAGATAGGCAAAGCAGTTATGCGTAGCATCTGAATATTTCTTTTTTATTTGTTTTATAAAATCAAGCGCTTCCTCCTCGGTGTCAACGTGTATCGCATGACCTATAAAGAGCGAGCGCTTTTCTTCAAATTCAACGTGAGCCTCTTGGGCTACCGTGACGTACTTCTCGGGAAGCTGTTCCATCCGTTTCTCCTTAAGCATAAATTCTACATATTTCGACCTTGAAGTGATACAAATATTATAATATGTGGTAAGTAAAATGTCAACAAGAAATTTATTGCCTTTAAAAACAGCATATATACAGATATGAACAGAAAAGAAAATGCGCCCTTAAAGCTATGCTTTAAGGGCGCATTTTTTCGCGTATGAATGTTTTCTTTATTCCCAATCCTCTTTAGGCTCGGGAATATCGTCTACGGCATACTTTTTCATAATACCCCGCGCTCTCGAATCGGCAAGTGCCACAACGGTCATTCCGTCAGCACCGTAATCTACACTCTCAACAGTTGCCAATCTGTAAAGATTATTAAGCGCTCCGCCATCGGCGTTAGGAATAAAATAGGTCACCCTACGTTTTCCGTCACTCACCAGCGCGTCTATTTTCGCGATCAGCTGATCAACTCCTTGCCCCGTAAGCGCAGAGATATACACCGTGTCGTCACGTGCCGCCTTGCCTACCTGAGAAAGCTTTGCAAAGCCTCTGTCACATTTGTTAAACACGTATAACGTAGGCTTGCCAGCAGCGTCAAGCTCATCAAGCAACTGCTCGGTAACAGCCACCTGCTCCTCAAATTCGGGATCCGAAGCATCAATAATTATTAAAAGGATATCCGCACACGCTGCCTCCTCAAGTGTTGAATGAAAGGCACTTACAAGATGGTGGGGAAGCTTTTTTATAAAGCCTACCGTATCAGTAAGCAGTATATTTTCTCCCGAAGGAAGCTGATATTTTCTCGTGGTGGGATCAAGCGTTGCAAACAGCTTGTCCTCCGCAAGAATTCCCGCGTCGGTAAGAAAATTGAGCAGAGTGGATTTACCCGCGTTGGTATACCCCACTATAGCTACAGTAGGGATCCCGCTCCTGTCACGCGCCGCTCTCATTGTCTTTCTGTTCTTCGCGATCTCGTCTATCTGGTCCTCGAGTGCTCTTATACGGCGCTGGAGATGCCGTCTGTCGGTTTCAAGCTGGGTTTCTCCGGGTCCTCGTGTGCCTATTCCACCGCCAAGCTTTGAAAGCTCTGTGCCACGCCCCATAAGTCTTGGCGCTGTGTATTTCAGCTGTGCAAGCTCTACCTGAAGCTTTCCCTCTCCCGTAACCGCATGGAGCGCAAAAATATCAAGTATAAGCATGGATCTGTCTATGACCCTTACCTTATCTCCAAGTATATTTTCAAGATTTCTGATCTGCGACGGTGAAAGCTCGCAGTCAAAAACAACCAGAGTTACGTCGTTACATGCACAAAGATATGCTAGCTCAGCTGCCTTTCCGCTACCTATCATCGTTCTTGGATCAGGAGACTCCTTGCTTTGTGTAAGACGCGCAATGCATTCACCGCCTGCCGTCTTTAAAAGCCCCTCAAGCTCGTCAAGACTGCTTTCAAGCGCCTCCAAGCTCTCTCCCTTTTTTATAAGTCCAACAAGGATAGTTTTATCGGGCAATGGTAATTCTTTTTCTATCATAAGCCCTCCTCAATAATCTAAATAGCTTTTCAAACAAATAAAGGCAGGCACCTTGCGTGACCTGCCTTTTTGCTAAATCGTAAATAACGATTACTTGCCTGCTCTCTCAAGTCTTCTCTTGAACTTGTCAAGACGACCGCCGGCATCAACAAACTTCTGCTTACCGGTGAAGAAAGGATGGCACTTAGAGCAAATTTCAACTTTGATCTCTCCGCCCTTAGTGGACTTGGTGGTAACAACCTCGCCACAAGCGCAACGGATCACGCACTCTTCATAATTAGGATGGATTCCCGATTTCATAACACATTTTACCTCGTTTCTAATATTCCGATGTTCTTTGACATCGTTTGCAAACGCAGTTATTATATCATACTTCTTTGCGGATTGCAATACCTTTTTCAAATTTTTTACACTATTTTTTGAAATTCATTAAAATCCAGCCTCGATCTCGCTTTTCAACTTGGCAATTATTTTCTTTTCAAGGCGCGAAATATAGGACTGAGATATCCCCAAACGGTCGGCAACCTCCTTTTGTGTAAGCTCTCTTTTCCCTCTCATTCCGTACCTAAGTTCAATTATCTCCCTCTCTCTGTCCGATAGCTCAGCTACCGCTCGACGTATTG